>DRME01000028.1 GCA_011375175.1 Deltaproteobacteria bacterium
AAAACAGGGGGAAACCAAGGCGCATTAAAAGTTTTTGGAGGGAGTCTGAGGGAACCTTTTTACAAAAAGGTTCCCTCAGTGCAATTCGATTGAGGGCTTAGGGAATCCCGAAAGTCCTGAATATCCGGTTATAAAGACTTTTCTCCGCGGCCTTCCCGTCGTATGGGGGCGGATGGGGGCCGCAAGACCCGCCCGGTCCGCCGGAAGAGCGTCACGGGGGTGACTAAAAGGCGGCGTCCATGCCGACGAGGACGTAGCCCTCCTTTGTCTCGTGGCCCACGTAGTCGGCGTCGTCGTCCTCGCCGAGGAAGTCGTAGTTTACCTCCATGACGCCCTTTACGTTGGTCATGAAGTAGTAGGCGGCCGTGGCGGTGCCGTCGAGGTCTCCGGCGTCGGCGTAGTTGTAGAGCAGCGAAAAGACCCATTTTTCGCTCGCCACGTAGTCCATGCCCGCGAAACCGCCGTACCAGTCGTAGTCGCGCCCCTCGGCGATGAAGTCGGCCCAGCGGTTCCATAGCAGTTGCACGAACCAGTAGAGCCGTCCCTGGGCCTCGCCGGAGATGTCGATCCCCACTATGCGCTTTGCCGTATCGCGCGAGCCGGAGCCTGCGACGCCGGCCGCGTTCTTCTGCCTGCCGGCAAGTCCGAAGAGCCCCACCGAGACGGCCTCCGTATCGAGGCCGACCCTGCCGTAGACGGACTTGTTGCGGTCGTTGTCGAACATGTGGTCGGGCCTCCTGTAGCCGGGGCTGTTGATCGAGTAGTTCTGTGAGATGCCGTTGCCGTTGGCCGCCCCCAGGGCGAGGGTGACGGGGCCGAAGTCCCGGTCGGCGAGGAGTCCGCGGTCGTAGGTGATGCCCGCCATGCGGTAGACCATGTAGTCCTGGAAGGTCATCCTCGTCTCCCGCGGAAACATGAGGTCCGATATCTGGAACTGGCCGAGCTGGAGCGCCACGCCCGTTGCGAAGACGTCGTCGTGGCGTATCCAGGCGTCCTCGACCACGACCTCGCCGTTGGCCCCCTTCTCGGCCATGATGGCGTAGAAGTAGTAGGTTATATGGTCCGAGAGCGGCGCGCTCGCAAAGAGCTTGAAGAGATAGGGCGCCTGGAAGTCAAGGTCTGCGTCGTTGCCCGTGGGGCCGGAGACGGGGTCCACCTCCGTGCCCTGGCGGCCCTGGATATAGAGGCGGCTCCTCACGGCAAGGGGCGCCGACGAGGGCAGGGCCAGTCGCTCGTCACCGGTGTCCATCGTCGAGCTCTCGCGCCAGCCGGGAAGCCTCATGTTGCGCGCCGCGAACTCCTCGCCGAAGCTGTTGAGCCGGGGGTAGGCGGCGTGACAGAGCGAACAGCTCGCGCCGTACTGGCGGGCGAAGGCCGGTATGGCCGCGGCGCTGCGGACGAGGACTGCTCCCGAAAGGAGCGAAGCGAAGAGGGCGACGAGCAGCACCGACGCCGCTCTCCCTCCGGACCCGCCGGCAGCGGCGGTTCCGCGTCCCCCGCAGAGGCCCTCTTTTCCGTAATCAGTCGAAGTTTCCCTGGTCATTCTCAACACATCCTCCGGGCGGCGGAGTGAGGCCCCTCAGGGGACCGGACGCCCATCAGGCTCCTGCTTACTTGACGTCCGGCCTGGGGGTAGCCTCCCCGGAGGGAGGAAGCCTCGGAAAGTCCACCCGTGGCTGCGCGCCGGTGAGGCTCTTGAGGAAGGCCACGATATCGGCCGTCTCGGCGGCGGTGAGCTCCACGCCGAGCTGCTTCTGCGCCATTATCTTCACGGCCTCTTCGAGGCTCCATACCTTGCCGTCGTGGAAGTACGGGTAGGTGAGCTCCACGTTGCGAAGCGGGGCGACGCGGAAGACCTTGCGGTCGGCCTCGTCCTTGGTGACCTCGTAGCGGCCCTGGTCGCTGCCGTAGTCGAAGCGCTGGAAGGAAGCGCCCCCCACGGCCGCGCCGTTGTGGCAGGCCACGCACCCCTTGGAGACGAAGAGCTCGAGGCCGCGAACCTCCCGCGCGGTGAGGGCGGATTCGATGCCTGCCAGGTATTCGTCGAAGCGCGAGGGGGTGAGAAGCGTCCTCTCAAAGGCCGCTATGGCCCTGGCCACGTTCTTGTAGGTAAGCGGCTCGGCCTCGCCCGGAAAGGCGCTCCTGAACATCTCAACGTAGGCCGGGATGGAGCCGAGGCGCCGGAGCACCAGCTCCTCGGTGGCGGCCATCTCCTTGGGATTGAGTATGGGACCCTCGGCCTGGGCCTCGACGTCCTTTGCCCTGCCGTCCCAGAACTGGCTGCCCAGTATGGCGGCGTTGAAGACCGTCGGCGCGTTGCGGGGGCCGAGCTGCCAGCCGTGGCCGATGGAGGTCTCGAGGTTGTCCACCCCGCCGGTGGCCAGGTTGTGACAGGAGTTGCAGCTTATGAAGCCGCTCCGGGAGAGCCTGGGGTCGAGAAAGAGGAGCTTTCCGAGCGCCGCCTTCTCGGGCGTTACGGGGTTGTCGGCGTTGTCGGCCACAAGCGGAAGCGGCGCGAAATGCTCCTTCACGTCGACGCCGGCCGCGCCGACCGCGCCGCCGATCATCCAGACAAAAGCAGCCACTGCGAAAATATACCTTCTCATGGTCGTCATCTCCCTCCGATCTTGTTGCTGTAAGACACGAAGTGTCGAACCCTCTCCGCCTCCCCGGCAGACGGTTCTGCGCCGCCCACCGGGAACAGGGCGCCGCGCCGGAGGCACGGCCTCGCCGCCAGCGCGGCCTCGCCGGCCCGGGGAGAACGGCCGAAGCCCTTAACCGGACCCCTCACTCCCAATTAATAGCACCGCCGCGCGCCCTGTCAACCCCCCGGGCCGCAACAGTCCCTGCAGCGGCCGTAGAAGTTGACGTGCGTCTCTATGAGCTCGAAATCCGAAGCCGCGTCCTCGGGCAGCTCGATCCCCTTGAGCGAGTCGATGAAGAGGTCGTCTATCCTGCCGCAGGTCACGCAGATTATGTGCTGGTGCGGCTCCGGATTGGGGTCGAAGTGGCTGCGCCTGGGATCGATGGTGATCTCCAGGAGCCTGCCGCCCCGCTTGAGCACGTCGAGGGTGTTGTAGACCGTCGCCATGGAGACCGTGGGATGGGTCTTGCGGACCTCGGTCAGTATATCCTCGGCCGTGGGGTGCGAGGTGTTGCCGTCGAGGAACTCCAGTATGGCGAGCCGCTGGGGCGTGAGCCTGAAGCCCTCTTCCCTGAACTTCTTTATGTCGATACCCATTGTAATCATTCTCACCTGAGAATTGTTCTGAATTATAGCGGCCTCCCACGGCCCTGTCAAGGACTTTTTTTCGAAAACATCCGATTAATTTGCCCCGGGGAGAAACTTTCCAGGGCGCGCCCTGAGCGCGGCCCTCACCGGGGAGGTCGCTACGCGCCAGGCGGGGTTTCTTTACGCCTTTGCGTAGCGACCTCCCCGGTGAGAGCCGCGCAGGCCGACCGAGGGATCCCATCGGCCGAACGATGCCGAACGAGTCAAAACCGCCTTGGATGTGAAAGGGATGGGTGTGGACGGTGATGAGAGGGGTGGAAGTCCGAGAAAAGAGAGAGCCCGCTACCGGCGGGGCTCTTTACTGCCTCGGCCTCCCCTTCTTGGCCGGCGGCTTGCGCTCGGCCGCTCCCCGCTCGATGGCGGCCCGGCGTTTGAGGCGGTCGCGCACCAGGGTGGCCGCCTTGCCGATAACGCCGGTCACGCTGCGGCTTCGCTGCTGGTAGGCGGGCCTTATGCGCTCTATCTCGCGTCCCAGCTCCACTTGAAGAGACGCCGACTTCTTGAGCGCCAGTATCTGCGAGGGGTAGACGCTCCGGTGGCCGCAGATGAAGAAGCTCACCACGCAGGCCGTGGCCGCATAGGGCGCGAGCTTCGAGCCGAAGAGCTCCACGGCCATGATGCTCGCCGCTATGGGAGTGTTGGCAGCTCCGGCCACGAGGGCCGCAAGCCCTATGGCCGCGAAGGTGGCCCTGTCAAAGCCCATGATATCGGCAAAGAAGCTCCCCGACGTGGCGCCCACGAAGAATGTGGGCGTCACTATGCCCCCGGAACCGCCGAAGTTGAGCGTTATGGAGGTGAAGAGCCCCTTGGCGAACGAAGAGTACCACGGCACGGGCTCGCCAAGCAGCACGGCCTCGATGGTATGGACGCCGAGGCCGAGATAGTCCCTGGAAAAGACGAAGACGAGCGCCGCCACCGCCGCGCCGCCCACAAGCCCCTTCACCGGCTTTGAAAGCGGCAGGCGCGAAGAGATGGACTTTCCGAGGTTGAGAAGCTCCACGTGGAGGAAGGAGCAGAGGCCGAAGAAGAGCCCCGAAAGGAGCACCTTGGCGAGAAAGAAGCTGTCGAGCCCCGGGATCGAGTCCATGAGGTTGTAGAAGTAGTGGACGCCCAGGGCCGAAGAGACCTGGAAGCCCACTATACCGGCTATGAAGGAGGGAAGGAGCACGTCGTAGAGGAGCGTGCCGATGAAGAGGACCTCGATGCCGAAGATGGCGCCCGCTATGGGTGTCCCGAAGACCGTGGAGAAGCCGGCGCTTATGCCGCAGATGACGAGCTTCTTGCGGTCTACGTCGTTGAACTTGAAGAGGTCGGCGAAGAGCGACGAAAGCCCCGCTCCTATCTGGGCGCAGGGCCCCTCCTTTCCGGCCGACCCGCCGGCGGCGATGGTGACGACCGTGGCCACGAGCTTCACCGGCACCACGGGCGCGTCGATCTTGCCAGAGCGGTGATGGACAGCCTCTATGACCTTCTCCGTGCCGTGACCCTCGGCCTCCGGGGCAAGCTTCTCTATGATGTAGGCGCTGAGGAAAAAGGCGACGGGCAGAAGCAAAAAGGTGTACTCGTGACGGCCGCCGAGCTCCACACCCCACTCCAGCGCCTTTAGAAAGACCGTCGTCGCGGCCCCGACGATTGCGCCCGTTATGGTGGCGAGCACAAGCCACTTGATGACGCTTACAAAAAGTACCGACTCCTCTTCTATCCTCTCGCGCATCCGCCGCTTCCTGTCCCTCCCAATGCTTTCGATATCTTAAGGAAGCTCTGATTTATTGCACTGGGGGAAACTTTCTACAGAAAGTTTCCCCCAGGGTAATCAATCAGAGTTTCCTTAACAGAGGTTATGCGTCGCCGGTCGTATGGAGGGGGAGTACCGGCGGCTGAAACTCTATCTTTTTGAGCACGAGCCCCTGCGGCGGCGCCGTGGCCGGCGCTGCCGACCGGCGGCGCGCCTCGATGACGGCCGCCACGTCGTCGGCGGCGAGCTTGCCCTTGCCGACCCAGACGAGCGTGCCCGCCATTATCCTGACCATGTGACGCAGGAAGGCCGTGCCGTGGACCTCGATGTCCACGAAGTCGCCGCACCGCCGGACCGAGACCGAGATGATGCGTCTTACGGAGTGGACGGCGTCGGAGTCGGCGGCGCGGAAGCTCGAAAAGTCCTTCTCGCCGACGAAGTGTGTCGCCGCCGCCGTCATGGCCTCCACGTCGAGCTCGTGGGGGACGAACCACGAGCGGCTGCGCCACAGCGGCGACCTGACGGGGCGGTTGAGGACGCGGTATACGTAGCGCTTGCTCCTTGCCGCCCGCCGGGGGTCGAAGTCCGGCGCCACGTCCACCGCCCTCTTCACGGCGATGTCGCCGGGCAGCAGGGCGTTGAGCGCAGCCGCGATGCCGTCGGCCGGTATGGTCGACGCCGTGGTGAAGCAGGCCGCCTGGTCCTCGGCGTGCACGCCCGCGTCGGTGCGCGACGCACCGGCCACGCGCACCCGTTCGCCCGTCAGGCGGCGCACCGCCAGCTCGAGCATACCCTGCACGGTGGGGCGGTTGGGCTGGAACTGCCATCCGGCGTAACCGGTGCCGTCGTACTCGACGGTGAGCAGGACCTTGCGAGGCCCGGAGCGTCCCTGCTCCGTACCGCCGGCAAGGCGCTCCGCGCCTTCGCCCCCCCCTCCGCCCCCCCGGCCTGTGGAAAGCACGGTCATCGAAGGCTGGGCTTCAGAGATACCTGTCTATCAGTATCTCGGCGATCTGTACGGCGTTGAGCGCCGCGCCCTTTCGCAGGTTGTCCGCCGCTATCCACATGTTTATGCCGTTCTCCACCGTCGGGTCGCGGCGGATGCGGCCCACGAGGACCTCGTCGCGGCCCTCGGCCTCGCTGGCCAGCGGATAGAGGTTGCGCGAGGGGTCGTCCGCCACCTCCACGCCCGGCGCTTCGCGCAGGAGCTCGCGCACCCCGTCGGGCGTCACGGCAAGCTCGGTCTCCACGTTCACCGACTCGCAGTGTCCGTTGAAGACCGGTACCCGCACCGTCGTGGCCGTCACCCTTATGGAGTCGTCGCCCATTATCTTCTTCGTCTCGTTCACCATCTTGGCCTCTTCCTTCGTATAGCCGTCGTCGAGGAAGACGTCGATATGGGGTATGCAGTTGAAGGCGATGCGGTGGGGGAAGACCCTCCCAATCTCGGGCTTTTTCATGTTGAAGAGCATGCGCACCTGGGCCGACAGCTCGTCCATCGCCTCCTTGCCGGCGCCGGAGACGGCCTGGTAGGTGGAGACGACCACCCGCTTTATCCTGAAACGGTCGTGGATGGGTTTGAGGGCCACGACCATCTGGATGGTCGAGCAGTTGGGGTTGGCTATTATGCCCCTGCGGCCGTAGCCCGCGATCTCGTCGGCATTGACCTCCGGCACCACGAGCGGCACCTCCGGGTCCATGCGGAAGCGGCTGGTGTTGTCCACCACCACGCAGCCCGCCGCCGCGGCCCGCGGCGCGTGAACGGCCGACACCTTCGCGCCCGGCGAGAAGAGCCCTATGTCCACGCCCTCGAAGTCCTCGTCCTCTATGGCGCGGACCGCCAGCTCCCCGCCCCGGAAGGAGAGCTTCGTCCCGGCGCTTCGCTCCGACGCAAGGAGCGTGAGCCTGCCCACGGGAAAATCACGCTCCTCGAGTATCTTTATGAGCTCCTTTCCCACCATGCCGGTCGCACCGGCGATAGCAACGTTGTAACTGCTCTTCTTCATGTTCCCTTCCACCACATCTGTATGGCCGCTCCCCGCTGGAGCCTTCCTCCATAGAGGAGACTCCGGCTCACCGCTCGGGGGAAAGTCCCCGAAGCGGCGAAAGCGCCCCATCACGAATCGTCAGCCGCGCCCGTCGCTGCGGGAGAGTCCCTCTATCCTTTCGCCCAGGGAGACGAGCATCGAGCGTGCCGCGTCGTAGCGGTTCTTCGCGTTCGCCAGGTGGCGGCCCATGACGTCGAGCTCGGCGCAGAGCCGGCCGTACTCGTCGCTCAGCCTCTCGATGCGCGACCAGAGCCGCCCGGTCCGCTCCGAGAGCTCGAGCCCCTTCAGTCCGAGGGCGACGGTATTGAGGTACATGTAGAAGCCCTGGGGCGAGACGGGCACGACCTTGCGCCGCATGGCGTACTCGACGAGGTCCTCGCCCGTGCCGTCGCCGCGCACTATGGTCTCGTAGTAGACATTCTCGGCCGGCACGTACATGACGGCGAAGGTCATGGTCGACTCGTCGGGCCTTATGTAGGAGGACGCTATCTTGTCTATGTGGCGCCTTACGTCCCTGGCGAAGCCGCGGCGCGCCGCTCTTTCGGCCTCGGCGCCGTCGGCGCCGAGAAGTCTTCTGAAACTTTCGAGCGGGAACTTGGAGTCCACGGGCACGAGCCCGGCCGAGAGTTTCACCACCGCGTCTACGCGCAGGCCGTCGGAGAATGCGTACTCGAGCTCGTAGGCCGACGGCGGCAGGCACATGGCGAGAAGCTCCGAGAGGAGGAACTCGCCGAGCCCGCCGCGGAGCTTGGGAGGGCCCAGTATCTCCTGGAGGCTCGATATGTCGCGCCCTATGCGGGCGAGCTCTCCGGTGGCCGCGCGGAGCGAGCCTATGCCCTCCTTGACCTCGCCGAAGACGCGGGCCGCCGCCTCCATGCGTTCGCTCACCTGGCCCGTGTTGACCTGGAGCTGCGAGGTTACGGCCGAGAGCTGGCCCGTCACCTGTTCGGAGAGCCTCGACATCTCGCGGCCCATCAGCTCAAGGGCCGCGGCGACATTGTCGGGCCGCCCTTCACGGCCGGCGCTCCGGCCCCGACGGCGCCGCAGCAGGAAGGTCGCGGCCAGGACCGCGCACGTCCCGGCCGCGGCCGCGGCGGCGACAAGAACGAGACTCTCAGGCTCCAACGCTCAGCGCCTCCGGGCCGCCCCCCGCGCCCCCCCGCGCCCCCCGCGGCTCAGGCCTCACGCCTTCCCATGAACTCCCTGGCCTGGTGGACGAAGGCCTCGAGCCTCGTCTTGGCGTTTGTGTCCTCCGTGCCGTCGTAGACCATGTTCAGGTAAGGTATGTTGGAGTTGCGCTCGCGCACCTTCTTGAGCACGGCGTTGACCACCGTGCCGGGCATGCAGGTGAAGGGCATGGCGTTGACGATGCCGTGCACGCCCTGTTCGATGAAGTGCATGACCTTGCCTATGCTGAGCACGGCCTCGCCCTCGAAGGAATCATCCATGTAGGCCGACGAGCGCCTCAGTATCTCTTCGGTCGTGGGCTCGTGGCCGCCGCGGAGATCGCCGTTGAGAATGTTCTCCATGCGCTTTTCGTCCTTGCGCTGGAAGAAATCGTTGACCACCGTGCGAAACCAGTCGCCGTAGCGCGAGCGGCCGAGGTTGCGGCGCTTGGAGCAGTAGTTGGTGTAGTATATCCACTCCGAGATGGGGGGCATGCGCACCTCGGCGCCGAGCCCCTCGAGCTTCCTTATGAGGTTTTCGTTGCTGAAACGGTTACTCCTCACGTAGATCTCGCCGACGATGCCGACGACCGGCCTTGAGCCGGGGTTCTTCACGGGCACGGCCTGGAAGGCCTCCTTGGCGGCCCTCAGCTCCTCTTCCGGGAAGCGCCGCTCCCTTATGGCGTCACATACCCTGTGGAGGTACTTCCAGTAGACCTTCTCGCTCGCTCCCGGCTCGGTCTCGTAGGGACGGGTCTCTCGCAGCCTCTTGTCGAGGAGGTCGACGGCCACGATGCCCCACCACGCAAGGCGCGAGAAATTGCCGCCCACCATGCCCAGCTCCCTGTAGAACGTCTCGTCCTGGTCGGGCGCGTAGACCGGCACGTGGTGAAGTCCCATCTCGTCGAGCACGAGCCGGTGGTAGCGGTTGTACTGGCCGAAACGGCAGGGACCGTTGCCCGACGGCATGAAGAAGGCGCTCCTGTCGGGGTCGAAGTCCGGTCGCCTGGCCGTCTTGACCATGTCCCCCGTCGTCACCGTGCAGGGGAAGCACTCGCGGCCCGACGTGAAGGTGCGGCCGTAGCGCACCGACTCCTCGTCGGGCTCGTCCATGACTACGGCGTCTATGCCGCAGGCCTGAAAGGCGGCGGCTATGGGGTAGGCGCCGTCCGCCATGTTGGGCAGGTAGAGGGTCTTCTTGAAGTCCGTGCGGCGCACGGCCTTGCGCTCCTTCTCGACCTTCTTCGCGCCCCGGCCGCGCACGTTGCGCAGGCTGTCGAGGAACGCCTCGCAGCGCGTTATGGCCCCCGCGTCGGCCGAGTGCTCGTCTATCTCGAGCTGGAGGAAGGGTTTGCCGGCGGCCTCTTCCTTGAAGAAGTGGCTTATGAACGAGTCGGGACCGCAGCCGAAGTTGGTTATGTAGACGGCGTAGAGACGGCTGTCGTCCTTCAGGAGCTTGGCCGTGGCGAGGATGCGCTGGCCGCTGCGCCAGTACATGTCTCCCGCTATGACGTCGTCGATGGCGTCGTCGACGGGCAGCATGTCGAAGGGTATGGCGATGGTGCCCATGTCACGCAGCTTCTGGGGCAGCTCGAGGTTTATGCCCGCGTCCATGGTGTTGTAGGGCCTGCCCACGATGACGAGCGCCGTGTCGTCGGGGCGAAGCGACATGACGACCTCACGGCCCCGCTCTATGAGCCGCCGGGCGAACTCCTTCTGGGCCTCGATGGCCGTCTTCAGGGCGGCGTTCACGGCCGAACGGCCGCGGCCGAGCATGCGCCCCACGGCATGGAAATCCCTTCTCAGGCCCTTTGCGCCCTGGTTGAACCTGATGACCGGCGTGAGGACCTCGACGCCGGCGGCCTCGTAGTCGAAGGCCGACGCGCTCAGATAGGGCATGGTCTGCACGTAGGGGCAGAGCTGGGTGTTGGGGTGATGGGGCCTTGCGGGACGCTGGTTTATGATGCTGGGAAGGAAGATGCGTCTTACGCCCTTCTCCATGAGCTCTTCGATGTGGCCGTGGGACACCTTGATGGGAAAGCACGTCTCGGTGACGATGCGCTCCACCCCCTTCTTGATGATGCCCTTGTTGGTCGGCGACGAGAGCACGACCCTGTAGCCGAGCTCGTTGAAGAAGGCCCTCCAGAAGGGGTACATCTCGTACATGAAGAGTATGCGCGGGATGCCGATGACCGGGGCGTCGGGGGCGAGTGCAGGGCCCCTGTAGGTGGAAAAGAGCATCTTTTCGCGCTCCCTGAAGAGGTCGGGAAGGCCGTTGTCCCTGGCGGCAGCGAGCTTCACGTCGTATTTTTCGCACCTGCCGCCGTAGTAGAGCGGCTCCTCTCCCTCCATCACGACCTTCCTGATCTCGCATACGTTCGAGCAGTCGGTGCACTCGAAGCTCTCGAGCGAGTACTTCTTCTTGCTCAGGTCGAAGCCCTTGAAGCGGGTAGGGGCCGCCGGGTCCTTCTCCTCCATGGCAAGTATGGCCGCTCCTATGGCGCCGGTCACGTCGTGATGCTCCGGGACGATGATGGGCTTTCCCGTCACCTTCTCGAAGGCCGCGACGACACCGAGGTTGGCGGCCGTGCCGCCCTGGAAGAATATCTTCCTCCCTATGCGGCGGTCGCCGACGACGCGGTTGAGGTAGTTGTGGACTATGGAGTAGGAGAGGCCCGCCACGAGGCCGTCCTTTGAGACGCCCCGCTGCTGGTGGTGGACCATGTCGCTCTCGATGAAGACCGTGCAGCGCTCGCCCATGGCAGGCGGCGCCTCGCAGGAGAGGGCGAGGTCGCTGAACTGGCGCTTTATGTTTATGCCCAGACGCTCGGCCTGCTCCTCGAGGAACGAGCCCGTTCCCGCGGCGCAGACCTTGTTCATCTCGAAGTCCACGACCACACCGTCGTCGAGGGCGATGTACTTGGAGTCCTGGCCGCCTATCTCGAATATGGTGTCCACTTCCGGGTCTATGGCGGCGGCGGCCTTGGCCTGGGCGGTTATCTCGTTTCGCACCACGTCGGCGCCGACGAAGTCGCCGGCCAGGTAGCGGCCCGAGCCGGTGGAACCGACGCCCACGACGTTGACCCGCTCTCCGCACTCCTCGGCCACCTCCCTGAGGCCCTGTCTTACGGCCTCGAGCGGTCTTCCGGCGGTGGCGAGGTAGCGCTTGGTGATGAGCCTTCCGTCCCTGTCGAGCAGGACCACGTTGGTGCTCGTCGAGCCGATGTCCAGGCCCAGGTAGGCGTCGACCCTGCCCCTGCCCTCGAAGCTGTAGCCCGTGGACGTGGTCTTCTCCGAGGGGTGCCCCTTGGGACGCTTCAACCCCTCGAGGACCTTTTCGCCCCGCTTGACCGAGACCATGAACTGCTCAAGGCCCTGGAGGCCCCGGAACTCGCCCAGCCCCCTGCGCTTGTCGAGCGCCGTGAAGACCGAGCCGAGAGCGCCCATGGAGGCGAAGTGCTCGGGGATGACGTAGTCGCGGTCGTCGAGCTCGAGGACGTCCTTGAAGGCCTTTCTCACGCCGGCGTTGGCGGCCACCCCGCCCTGGAAGGCGACGGGACGGCGGAACTCCTTGCCCTTGCCTATGGTGGCCTTGAAGTTGCGGGCCACGGCGTAGCAGAGGCCGGCCACTATGTCGTAGTCCGGCGTGGCCACCTGCTGGAGGTGGATCATGTCGCTCTTGGCGAAGACGCTGCAGCGGCCGGCGATGCGCGGCGGGTTGGCGCTCTTGAGGGCCAGTTTGCCGAAGTCCTCTATGGTGAGGCCCATGCGGTAGGCCTGCTGATCGAGGAACGAGCCCGTGCCGGCGGCGCACACGGAGTTCATCTGGAAGTCCTCGATGCGGGGCTTGCCGGCCTTCTCGTCGTAGTCGATGAGGATGAGCTTTGCGTCCTGGCCGCCCATCTCGATGACCGTGCGGACCTCGGGGTGGAAGTGCTCGGTGGCCCGCGCCTGGGCGATGACCTCGTTCGTGAATACGCCGCCTATGAGGGGCGCTATGGTCTTGCCCGCCGAGCCGGATGTGGCGACGAGGGCTATGGACTCCCTGCCGTAGCGCTCCACCACGTCGCCCAGGACCGCGCGCGCCGTGGCGAGCGGCTCGCCCTGGGTGCGCGTATAGCGCTCTTCCAGGATGTTGAGTTCCTCATCGAGTATGACGGTATTGGCGCTCACCGAGCCGACGTCGATGCCAACGTAGACGGTCCTGCTCTCACTCAATTCGGCACCTCCGAAATCAGTGCTGTGCTTTATGGGTTTGCAGTGACGGGGACTGTGAAAAAGAACATATATTATCTTCGATCAGGGCGCCCATGTCAACACGATTCGGAACCAGGCCCCCGCGGCCCGCCCCCCCGCCGCCTCCTATCCTCTCTCCGCGACCACACACACACGGGACACCGGCCTTGGGGACCGGCGCGGGCGAAAAAAAAGGCCGACCCTCGCAGGTCGGCCTTCCCAATCCCTGGGGAAACCCTGATTTATTGCACTGAGGGAACCTTTTTGTAAAAGGGTCACTGACCCACGGTTCCCTCAGACTCCCTCCAAAAACTTTTAATGCGAGTTGGTTTCCCCCTGTTTTGCCAGGCAAAACAGGGGGAAACCAACTCGTATTGAAAGTCTTTGAAGGGGGTCTGGGGGAAACGTGGGCCTATGGCCCTTCTACAGAAA
>DRME01000029.1 GCA_011375175.1 Deltaproteobacteria bacterium
CCCCTTCTTGCCGTAGAGGTCGAAGTCCTTTATTATCTGCTCGAGCTTGGTACGGCTCATGATCTGCTGCTGTATGGTGCTGAGCCGCTCGCTCACGGGCGTTTCGTCGGTGGGGGTGACGTAGCGGGTGGGCACCTGCTGCTGCTCGACGAGGATGAGGGTCGTGGAGCGGTAGATGGGCGTCATGGTATAGGCCACCGCCACGGCGAGGGCCGTGCATATCACCACGGAGGAGACGATGAGCCACTTGCGCCTGTAAAAGACCTCGAGCTGCTCGAAGATGTTCTTCTCCTGCGATTCCATATCCTTAAAATCTCCATTCAGCGGGGATCAGCGCCGCCTTGACAAAGGCCTCGTCCCTTGTAAGGCCGGTGCCGTATCCCGCGCCGCCGCTCTGCTCGAAGCGGATGTAGCCCGCGCTGAGGGCAAGCCACAGGTATGGCCGCCAGTTCAGGTCGGTGCCGGCGCTCACCGACTCATAGTCCAGGAGCGCCGCCGCCTTCGACCTGTTCTTGTAGTAGGCGGCGAAGACCCTCCAGTCCAGTCCCCGCGAAAAGCTCTTGTCGAGGGCGAGCATGACGACTTCATTGATGTTGACCGTGCCCGCCAGTCCCGAGCTGTGGGTTATGGAGCGCGAGTACGTGAGGCTCGCGCTCGCCGCCTGAAAGTCCTTCACCACCGAGGCGCCGGCCGTCCAGTCCCACTCGCTGGAGAGGTCCGGCGTATAGACCGCGCCCGCCGAGAGGTCGACCTTCAGTGTGGGCACGAGCTGCCGGCCCAGGCTCAGGCTCAGCGAGTGGATGCCGAAGTCCACGTCGCGGCCGGCCGCGCTGTAGCCCAACCGCGTGTACATATAGGAGGACCCCACCGTCGTCCTCGTAGAAAGGGCGTAGGAAGAGCCGGCCGAAAAGGTGTCGGTACGCGAGTCGAAGAGGGCCGGGTCTTCATAGTCGAGCATGGTCTCCGTCGCCGACAGGAGAAGCGTCGTCTTCTGGCTGGCCGTGTACCTGGCCCGGGCCTCGACGGAGTTGGAGACGATGGCCGTCCTCGTCGTCTGAATGCCCGTGGCAGTCGCCTCCAGCGAGTCCTCCGTGTATGTCAGCGTGTCGCCGACGGTTATCTTGAGCGTAGGGGTCAGGTCGGCCTCCAGCCCGACCTTGCCGCTGTGGGCCAGGTAATCGAGCTCGCTTGTGCGGGCGTACGCCCTGTACGAGAGGCTGTAATCGGCCGACAGCCTGTACCTCCTCCCCTCGGCGGCGAACTCCATGCGGGGCTGAACGGTGGTACGCATGTCGCCCTTTGTATTGCTCCCCGTGCCGAGGTAGCGGGGGTTGCTCACATACCTTTGTTCCATGCTCAAAGAGGGCCTGACGGTCCTCTTCTGGCCCGCCCAGCTCCAGTGCGCCCAGAGGGCGACCGTCACGGCGGGGAGGAGAAGATAGAGGGCCTTGCTATGGAACAAAGATGGTGTCTCCCGGCATGAGAACGAGGTTCTTCGTGTTGTCGTCGTCCTTGTAAACTATGTCGTCGAAGCGAACGTTTATCTTCTGCTCCCGGCCCCCTTCTATGCGCTCCCGGATGACCACTATCTTGTTCTTCGAGGCGAACTGGTTGAAACCACCCGCAACGGCTATGGCCTGGAGCAGCGTCGTCCTCTTCTTCAATTCGTACATGCCCGGCTTCATCACCTCGCCGAGGATGAATATCTTGTAACTGTTGACCGACTTGACGATGACCGAAGCCACGACCGTCTCCTGGTACTCCTTGAGGCGCTCGATGATGGCCCGGCGCAACTCGGCCGGCGTCCTTCCGGCGGCCCGCACATCGCCGATGAGCGGAAGCGAGATCATGCCGTCGGGCCGGACGATCACCTCCTTCGAGAGTTCGGCGTTCTTCCATACCGATATCTCGAGAACGTCCTCGGGCCCTATGAGGTACTTCTGGGTCTGGGCCGAGACGACGCTCTCGATGGAATACTCTGGTTCGGCGCCGTACTGGCCGTTCTCGGCCCTGGCGGCCGCCGCCAGCACGAGGAGTGCGCAGGATAAGACGGAAAGCTTCGGAAAAAGTCTCTGCGAAGCGGTCTGGAACATAGACGGGACCTCCTTAGGATTCGTAAGATGATATCCTGGCTTCACTGTCGTCGAGGAGCTCAAGGCCCATGGCCACGCGTGAGCCGCCGAGCCCCCTGGACCAGACCACCCTGACGGCGCCGCCCAGCCCCAGGGCGTCCACATTGACGACGAAGATCGAGTCCACGGGCAGGGCCGCGGCGCACTCGATGCGCATCCCCCCGGCCGAATAGTCGATCACCTTGGCGTTACGCACCGTACCTTTGTAGCTGAAGCGGAAGGCGGCGCCGGCGCAGCTTCGCCTCGGCCCCCTTCTCTCGACGATGAGGTGGCCGCAGTGGGGACAGGGTGGGGCGAGCCTCGTGGTGAGGCTGTAATAAGCCATGGCGCACCGGGGACACACCCTGATGCCCATCGAGGGCCGTTTTCCTCTTGCTCCCTTCATCCTGTGCGCGCCCCCGGCCCTCCGGCCTCCACATCCTCGCCGCAACGGGTGAACCGCCGCCGCGCTCCCCGGGCGCCGCATCGGACGGCGTGCGGAAGCCGCAGAGCCGGGAAGGTCGCCTCGACTCCTTTGTTATTGATAAGGAAGCTCTGATTAATTACCCTGGGGGAAACTTTCTGTAGAAAGTTTCCCCCAGACCCCCTTCAAAGACTTTTGATACGAGTTGGTTTCCCCCTGTTTTGCCAGGCAAAACAGGGGGAAACCAACTCGCATTAAAAGTTTTTGGAGGGAGTCTGAGGG
>DRME01000030.1 GCA_011375175.1 Deltaproteobacteria bacterium
CATCTTTTTCTCGGTGAAGTTTCTTTCAGGTTCAATCACCGTAAGGAAGATATTTTCCCTTTGATTTACAGGCTCTTAAAGCGTACCGGCTATAACGAAATACAACAAATTTTGGTCCGGATTCGTTGACCATTACCAAAACTTTTAACGCGAGTTGGTTTCCCCCTGTTTTGCCAGGCAAAACAGGGGGAAACCAACTCGCATTGAAAGTCTTTGAAGGGGGTCTGGGGGAAACTTTCTACAGAAAGTTTCCCCCAGCGTAATTAATCAGAGCTTCCTTAGAGCAGGACGAGCAGGAGTATGCCGAGCAGGACCCGGTAGGCGACGAAGGGTGTCATGGATATGCGCGAGAGGGCTTCGAGGAAGAGGTGTATGGTCAGGTATGCGGTGGCGAAGGCGACGGCGAAGCCTGTGGCCACGGCCGCCCAGGGCGTGTCCCAGCCGGCCTCGACGAGCTTTAGTCCCTCGAGTCCTCCGGCCATTGCGCCGACGACTACGGCGAGGAGGAACGAGAAGCGGGCCGCGCCCACCCGGCTCAGCCCCATGAAGAGTCCGGCCGTTATTGTTATGCCCGAGCGGCTCGTGCCCGGTATGAGGGCGAGGGCCTGGGCCGCTCCCACGACCATGGCCGCCTTCCAGCCTATCTCTTCGGCGTCGGACGCGCCCGGATGCCTGTCGGCCGCCCAGAGGACCATGCCCCAGACGATGGACGACCAGGCGATGACATGGACCGAGCGCAGGTGAGTCTCTATGAAGTCGTGGCCCGCGAGGCCGGCGGCCGCCACCGGCGCGGTGGCCGCGGCTATGAGCAGGGCCGTCCTCCCCTCCTTCGTGAGCGAGCCCGTGCGCGCAGAGCGGAAGGCTCCGGAGAGGAGCGAGCGCAGTTCGGCGCGGAAGTAGATGACCACGGCCAGCCAGGTGGCGGTGTTGAGCGCCACGTCGAAGGCGAGCCCCTGGTCGGGCCTGCCCGTGAGCTTGGGCAGCAGTATGAGATGGGCGCTCGACGAGACGGGCAGAAACTCGGTGAGCCCCTGGATGAGGGCCAGTATGACGGCCTGGGTGGTGTCCATGGCTATCCTTTCGAGTGCGCCGGCCGCTGCGGCGATCATTCACTATACGGCCCCTCGGACGCGGCTGTCAAGGACGGAGGCGCCCCCATGCGCCGCACCGGCGACAATTGCCTTGACCGGCGGGGCCTTCCGGTGGTTTAATGGAAGGCGCGTGCCGGTCTTGGAGAAGCTATGATTGATTATTCTGAGGGGAAACTCTCTGTAAAAGGGCCATAGGCCCGCGTTTCCCCCCTGCCTCATCGTATGTTACTCGGATCTTCGGCTGTACCGGGGGGTCGGTCCGCGCCAGGCGGGATTTTTTACGCCTTTGCGGCCCGACCCCCCGGTACAGCCCCCACGAGGCAGCCGCCGCGGGCAGTCTGGGGGAAACTTTCTGAAGAAGGGCCATAGGCCCGCGTTTCCCCCTGCCCCATCGTATGTTATTCGGATCTTCGGCTGTACCGGGGGTTCGGCCCGCGCCAGGCGGGATTTTTTTACGCCTTTGCGGCCCGAACCCCCCGGTACAGCCCCCACGAGGCAGCCGCCGCTGGCAGTCTGGGGGAACCGTGGGGCTATGACCCTTTTACAAAAAGGTTCCCTCAGTAGACGCTGAAGAGGTATTGGTGAGCTTGAATCTTCTTGCGAGGCCCATCGGCCGGACGGTCGCGGCGGTCTTCGTTCTTGCGGCCCTCTGCGGTATTGAGACGGCCGCCTCCGGAGCTCCGGTGACGGTTGCGGTCCTGCCCTGGAGGCTCAACGCCGAAGAGAGCGGCTTCGAGTACGCGAGGGCGGCCGTGGAGGACCTCGTCCTCTCGCGCATCGGCTCGGCCGGCGCGGTGCGCATGAGACGCAAGGACCTCGTGGCCCGGGCCGCCGAGGGTCTCGGCGACGGCCCCATCGACGACGCCGCGGCGCGCAGGCTCGGCGAGAAGCTCGCCTGCGACTACGTCGTCTTCGGCAGCCTCACGATCATGGGCGACTACCTGAGCCTCGACGTGCGGCTCCTTTCGGTGGGCGACGGGTCGGTGCGCTTCTTCTACGCCAACGGCGCCTCCGAGGCTGCGCTCATAGAGATGGCCTCCGAGGTGGCGGAGGAGGTGATCGCCGCCGTCTCGCCGGAGGAGAAGGACCTTGGCCCGCCGGCGATGACCTACAGGGGCAAGTTCGCCCCTTCCACGGCCGGCGACGGCGAAGAGTCCCGTCCCTGAGGAAGGTGTCGGGGAGGCCGCCGTCGGTTTTTTGTTGCACAGCGGCCCGCCCTGTGCTAACATGTCACACCCGTGCGGCGCGGGCGCCCTCCACAGGGGTTGCGTCCCCCGGTCCCGCCGCGGAACCCCTTCATCTTCTCACTGTCACGGCGGTGTAGCTCAGGTGGTTAGAGCAGGGGTCTCATAAGCCCCGTGTCGGTGGTTCGAGTCCACCCACCGCCACCACTCCTTGCTTCCTTATCCCCGGCGTCAGGGATGGCGCAGCTTCGCCCACGCCTTCGTGGAGAGCGCAATATGCTCTCCCCCCTTTTTCACGGCGGCGCAGGAGCCGGGGCATCGGTCGCCCCCGGCGCTGGGACGAAGAGGTGCGGCCTTGTCGCGGGAGCCGTGCTCCCACGCGGCGGACCCTGTGGGTCGGGTCGCGCCAGGCGGGGGTATACGCCTTTGCGACCCGACCCACAGGGTCCGCCGCCTGTCGTCGAGTACGAAGTGAAAGCGTATCTTCCCCGTGCCGGCCGGCGCTGTTTCTCCTCCCGTCGCAACCGCCGGCGCAGGCGGCGCGGCCGCCCTCAGGCGAACCTCTTTCGGTGCCAGCGCCAGGCGTCGGCGATGATCGTCTCCATGTCGCTCCGCAGCGGCCGCCACCGCAGGACGCGCTCCGCCTTCCGCCACGACCCTATGAGCACGGGCGGGTCGCCGGGCCGGCGGGGACCGGTCTCGACCCTTATCTCCCTGCCGGTGACGGCCCTGGCGGTCTCGATCACCTCCCTCACCGACGCTCCCCGGCCGCTTCCGAGGTTGACGACCTCGCTGCCCCCGCCGGCGAGAAGGTGTTCGACGGCGAGCACGTGGGCCCCGGCGAGGTCGCTTACGTGGATGAAGTCGCGGATGCAGGTGCCGTCGGGCGTTGCGTAGTCCGTGCCGTTCACCGTCACCGACGGGCGCCTTCCGGCCGCGGCGTCGAGCACGAGGGGCACGAGGTGGGTCTCGGGACGGTGGTCCTCGCCGGTCTCGGCCTCGGGGTCCGCGCCCGCGGCGTTGAAGTAGCGCAGGCAGACGCTCTCGATGCCGTAGGCCGCGCCGAAGTCGGCGAGCATCCCCTCGACGGCGAGCTTGGTTCTGCCGTAAGGGTTTACGGGCCGCGCCATGACGTCCTCGGTTATGGGCATTCGTTCGGGCTCGCCGTAGACGGCGCAGGTCGAGGAGAAGACGATCCGCGCCGTGCCGGCGGCCACCATGGCGTCGAGGAGGTTGAGAGTGCCGGCCACGTTGTTGCGGTAGTAGGCGGCCGGCTCGCGCACCGACTGGCCCACGTAGGCGAAGGCGGCGAAGTGGACGACGGCGGCCGGGGCGTACCGTTCGAGCACGGCCCGTATCGACCGGGGGTCGAGGAGGTCGCCCGCCTCGAAGGGGCCCCAGCGGACGAGCTCCCTGTGGCCGTTGACGAGACTGTCGAAGCTCACGGGCTCGAAGCCGGCCGCCGCAAGGGCCTTGCATGTGTGGGAGCCGATGTAGCCGGCTCCGCCTGTGACGACGATGGGTGTCCTCTGATTCATGTGGCCGGTTCGCTCGGGGCGCGGGGCTTCGCCGCAGCGACGGCTCAGCGGCCGAGAAGCTCCGCCAGTATCTCCTTGAGCCGGGAAAAGCGCACGGGCTTGTCCAGGTGGAGCGTTATGCCCATGTCGATCATCTCCCTTACCTCGGGGTCGTGCCTGCCGAAGCCGGTCACGAGTATGAAGGGGGCCTCCGGCGCGAGCTCTTTTGCGCGGCGCAGCACGTCGGCGCCGGTGACGCCGGGCATCTTGGCGTCGCAGAGGATGAGCGAGACCCCTCCCTTTTCGAGCTCCTCGATGCCGGCGGCTCCGCCCACGGCGGCGGCCACCTCGTAGCCCCACAGCCTCAGCCAGTCGCAGTAGAGCTCCACTATGAGCTCTTCATCGTCCACGACGAGTATCTTCTTGTCGCCTTTCATCGGTGTGTGGTCGTCCTTTCGTCAACGGGCCGCGGGCAGACGCATGGTGAAGGTCGTCCCCTCTCCGGGACTGGACTGCACGGTTACGGTGCCGCCGTGTTCCTCGATTATACCATAAAGCGTGGAAAGGCCCAGTCCCGTGCCCTTGCCCGTCTCCTTGGTGGTGAAAAAGGGCGTGAAGATGTCGCCCAGTATGGCGGGGTCCATGCCCGATGCGTTGTCCGAGAAGCGCAGCCTCACCGTGTCGCCGCCCTCGGCCTCGGCGCTTATCCTTATGCGTCTTTCTCTTGCGTCGTCCACGAGCTCGAAGGCGTCCGCCGCGTTGTCGGCCAGTATCTGGAAGGCGGCGGCTATCTTGTTGCGGTCGCAGAGCAGGGGCGGGAGGCCGGGTTCGATCCTCTTCTCGACCTTTATATTCCGGCTTTCGAGCTGCTTTTCCAGGAGCATGAGCGAGTGGTCGACGACGGCGGCCGCGTCCTCGGCCATGGGCCTGAAGGTCTCGGGCTCCCTGGAGAACTCGCGCAGGTGGTCGATGATGGTGGTCATCCTGTCGGCGCACCTCGCTATGGCGTCCATGTCGTCCTTGAGCCTGCGGCGGTCCCTCTCGCCGCCCTCCGCGAGGATGTGGGATATGAGGGAGGCCTTGCCGGCGATGACGGCCAGGGGGTTTTTGAGCTCGTGGGCTATGCCCGAGCTGAGCGTGCCCAGGGCGGCGAGCTTGGAGGACTGGACGAGGCGCGCCTGGAGTTTTCTGTACTCGCGCATGTCGGCGGCGGCGCAGACGAGGCCTGAGAAGCGTCCCGGCTTGTCGCGCAGCCTCGTGGCGTTGAAGGTGACCGGTATCTTCTCGCCGCCGGCCGTCACGTAGCAGACGTCGTAATCGACGACCACCCCCTTGCCGGTCAGCCTGTCGAAGAGTTCTTCGCCCCGGAGCCAGCGTCCCCCGCCCTTGCCCCTCTCCCGGGCCGTCACTATCTCGTCGATGCTCTTTCCCACCAGTTCCCCGCCGGTGCAGCCGAGCATGCGGCAGGTGCTCGGGTTGACCGAGCGGATGAGTCTTGCGGCGTCGGTCACTATGATGGACTCGCCCACCGAGTTTATTATGGAGTCGAGGTGGTCGCGCGAGACGGTCGTCTCCTCCAGTCTGTCCATCATGGCGTTGAACGCCCTGGAGAGGAAACCCACCTCGTCGCGTCCGCCCATCGGGGCCCTCAGCTCCATTTCGCCTTCGCCTATGCGCCGCGCGGTGCTCACGAGGGCGTTTACCGGTCTTACGACGAAGCGGTGGAGGAAGAGGACGACGAGGTTGAGGAGCACGAAGCCGACGATTATGAAGAGCGTCTGCATCCTGCGCACAAGGGCCGTCTTCTTCTCGGCCTCCTTCTGCAGTATGGTCACCACTTTGTCTACCGACGTTATGATGTCGATCTCTTCGAGGCGTCTCTGCACGGCCGAGGCGGCCGCGGCTCCCGTGCCCGCGGTCCCGTTGAGCACGTCGACGAGGATGCGCCTGAAGTCCCGCCACTTCTCCGCTACGACGGAGAGGGCGCGGCGGCCGGCCTCCGTCACGAGGGGATCCACCCTCACCTTCCCTCCCAAGGTGTCGATGGTCTCCCCTCCGGCGGCGAATGCGTCGAGGGTGGAGGAGAAGAGGTCGATACCGCCCCTGAGCCTGTCGCGCAGGCCGGCAGCGTCGGCGACTCCCTCGCCATCGAGCTGCAGGCGGTTTGCGGTGAGCATGAGCCTGGCGGCCAGCATGCGCTGGCGGCCGGCGAGGTTTATGAGCAGCGCGTCCTGGCGCTGGGTGTCGAGGATGCGGTTTGTCAGGAGGTGGTCGGAGGCGAAGAGGGCGAATGAGATGAGGATTATGGCCAGGAACTTGACCTTGATGCCGAGCCAGGGGTTGATGGTTTCCTGTTGCCGGAGTCTGTGCATGGAAGAATGATAGAAGAAAGCCGCTCCACCGCGATTGCCCGTCACGGGGCGCGTGGCTCGCTCGAAGGCGCTTGTCCCGCGCTCCGGGGCTTGAGCGCTGGAGACCGGGGCCTCGGCCTGCGGGACTACACCATATTACCGCAACGGGAGCCTTTTTTGAAGGCGAAAATGTAAAGGAAACTCTGATTAATTACCTGGGGGAAACTTTCTGTAGAAAGTTTCCCCCAGACCCCCTTCAAAGACTTTTAATTCCCTGCGGTTCCTCCCGATTTTGCTTGCAAAATCGGGAGGAACCGCAGGGCGTTAAAAGTTTTTGGAGGGAGCCTGAGGGAACCTTTTTACAAAAAGGTTCCCTCAGTGCAATAAATCACAGCTTCCTAAAGTCGAAAAAGAGGCCCGGCGCCGCCCGCGAAGAGGGGGAAGCGCTTCGGGCCGCCCTTTCGCGGTCGGCCTTCCGCCACGCTCTCCCCATAAATGCCTTGACACCGTGAGAGGTTTTCTGTATACAGTATACAGTCCGATCAGGGGCGGGAGGCTTCGGCGGCTCGGGGTCTCCTCGTATGACCGGGTCGTCCGGCCGCCATCCCCGGGGGCGGCGAAGAACGCAGCAGCTTTCCTAAGGAGGTCAAATGGGCCGAAAGAAGATCACCATCGTCGGCGCGGGACACGTGGGCGCGCATACGGCGCTATGGGTGGCGCTCAAGGAGCTCGGAGACGTGGTGCTCCTCGACATCGTCGAGGGCGTTCCCCAGGGCAAGGGGCTCGACCTCTTCGAGGCATCGCCCATAGAAGACTTCGACGCGCGCATCACGGGCACCAACGACTACGACGACACGGCGGACTCCGACGTGGTGATAGTCACGGCCGGGCTTCCGAGAAAGCCCGGCATGAGCCGAAGCGATCTCATAACCACCAATTCGGGCATAGTCAAGAGCGTGGTCACCGAGATCGTGCGCCGCTCGCCGCAGGCCCACCTCATAATCGTCACCAATCCGCTGGACGTCATGGTATACGCCGCGTGGAAGCTCAGCGGTCTCGACCCCCACAGGGTCGTGGGGCTCTCGGGAGCGCTCGACGGCTCGCGCCTGCGCTCTTTCCTCGCCATGGAACTCGGCGTCTCGGTCGAGGACGTTCACGCCATGGTCATCGGCGGCCACGCCGACGAGATGGTGCCGCTGGTGAGGTATTCGACCGTCTCCGGCATACCGGTGAGCCAGCTCATGAGTCCCGAGAGGATCGAGGCCGTGGTGAAGCGCACCAGGACGGCGGGAGGAGAGATCGTCGGGCTCCTGAAGACGGGAAGCGCGTACTACGCCCCCAGCGCCGCGGCGGCCGAGATGTGCGAGGCCATCATAAGGGACAAGAAGCGGGTCATCCCCTGCGCCGCCTACTGCGACGGAGAGTACGGCGTGAAGGATATGTTCATCGGCGTGCCCGTAGTGCTCGGCGCAAAGGGCGTGGAGAGGATAATCGAGGTGGAACTCGACAGTGACGAGCGCCGCGAGTTCGACAGGAGCGTCGAGGCCGTAAGAGGACTCATAGCGGAACTCAGGCTCTGAGGCCTTCTTACTGAGGGAACCTTTTTGTATTTGTAAAAGGGTCACAGACCCACGGTTCCCTCAGGCCCCCTTTCGTTATGTGGCGGCCCACGGGAGGTTCGGGCCGCGCCAGGCGGGGTTTGTTTACGCCTTTGCGGCCCGAACCTCCCGTGGGCCGTCCCGCAGGGGCCGAGGAAACTCTGATTGATTACTCCGGGGGGAGGGGGGGAACGCGGGCCTGTGGCCCTTCTACAGAAAGTTTCCCCCGGAGGCGCTGCGTAAGAGCGGGAGAGGGAGTGAGGATCGTAAGGACGGAGGAGATAACGGCGGCCGTGCGGGATCTCTGCATGAGGGCCGCCACGGAGCTTGGGGCCGACGTGGCCTCGGCGCTTCGCTCCGCGCTCGAGCGCGAGGAGTCGCCGCTGGGCCGGGAGATCCTCAAGCAGATCGTCGACAACTTCGAGATAGCCGCCTCCGAGGGCCGACCCATGTGCCAGGACACGGGCATACCGGTCTTCTTCATCGAGGTGGGGCGCGAGGCGGCCGTCGACGGCCCGCTCGAGGACGCCGTGAACGAGGGCGTGCGCCGCGGCTACGAGGAGGGGTATCTGCGCAAGTCGGTCTGTCATCCCCTGACGCGCGAGAACACGGGAGACAACACGCCGGCCGTCATCCACACAACCCTCGTCGAGGGGGACGGCGTGCGCATAAAGTTCGCGCCCAAGGGCGCGGGCAGCGAGAACATGAGCAGGCTCGCCATGCTCAAGCCCTCGCAGGGGATCGAGGGCGTGAAGGACTTCGTCGTCGAGACGGTGCGCCAGGGGGGCGGCAATCCCTGTCCTCCCATAGTCATCGGCGTGGGCATAGGCGGAAACTTCGAGAAGTCGGCGATCCTCGCCAAGAAGGCGTTGTTGCGGCCCATAGGTTCGGCCAACGGCGACGCCGGGCTCGAGGCCCTCGAAAAGGAGCTCGTCGAAAGGATAAACCGTCTCGGCATAGGTCCCATGGGCTTCGGCGGCGTCACAACGGCCCTGGCCGTACACGTCGAGAGTGCGCCGTGCCACATAGCGAGCCTTCCGGTGGCGGTGAACATCCAGTGCCACGCGGCGCGCCACAAGGAGGTCGAGCTCTGAGGCCGGCCCGGCCTGCCGAGGAGCCTGTCGAGGGGACGAGATGACGGAAGTCAAAAGGATAACGCCGCCTCTGGGCGACGACGACGTGGCCGCCCTCAGGGCCGGCGACAGGGTGCTCATAACGGGCACCCTCTACACGGCCCGCGACGCGGCCCACAAGAGGCTCGTGGAGCTGCTCGACAGGGGCGGGGAGCTTCCGTTTGACATAAGGGGGCAGCTCATATATTATGTCGGTCCCACGCCAGCCCGTCCCGGCGAGATCATAGGCTCGGCCGGACCGACGACGAGCGGCCGCATGGACGCCTACACGCCCAGGCTCCTCGAGCTCGGGCTGAAGGGCACCATCGGCAAGGGCGCCCGGAGCGACGAGGTCAAGGAGGCGATGAAGCGTTTCAGGGCCGTCTACATGGCCGCCGTCGGCGGGGCCGCGGCGCTCATCGCAAGGAGCATAAAGAGGGCCGAGATAGTGGCCTACGAGGACCTGGGACCCGAGGCGGTGCGAAGGCTCGAGGTCGCGGACTTCCCGGCCATAGTGGTGAACGACATGTACGGCGGCGACCTCTTCGTCGAGGGCGTCGAGAAGTACAGGAAAGAGTAGCTTGTCCATGAGGATACGTCTCGATTCCGCCGAGCTCGACGGCCCGCTCGTGCGCCTGCTGGAGCGGATGAGCGGCGAGCGCTTCAGCAACTGCTACCAGTGCGGCAACTGCTCCGGCGGCTGCCCCGTGACCTACGAGATGGAGATACCGCCGAGCCAGGTCATAAGGTTTCTCCAGCTCGGCAAGGTCGACGAGGTCCTGGCGGCCAACTCCATGTGGGTCTGCGTGGGGTGCCTGCAGTGCTACTCGCGGTGCCCCAAGAGCGTGAGCCTTGCAAAGATCCTCGAGGCCATGCGCCAGCTCTCGCTTCGAAGGGGCGAGGACCACGAGCCCATAAGCGAGGTTCCGGCGGCGTTCCTGAAGACCGCGCCGGCCCAGGCCCTCGTCTGCGGCTTCAGGAAGTTCGTGAGCTGAGGGGCCGGCCGCCCCGTAGAGGCCGCCGCGGACAGGATCGCCCGGAGCCCCCCGGCCTGCTCCGCCGAGGGAGTCTTTCTGAAAGAGGACCAGGGACCCACGTTACCCCGGCACAACGAAACGGCACATAGATGAAGATACCATACTACCCGGGCTGTACGCTCAACAGCTACGCCAGGCACTTCGACATGGCCGCCCGCGAGGCGTCGCGCAGGGTCGGCTTCGAGATGGCGGAGCTCTTGCAGTGGAACTGCTGCGGAGCGACCTTTCCGCTCACGCCCGACAACGTCATGGGGCTCACGGCGCCGGTGAAGGTGCTGGCCAACGCCAGAAGCGACGGGGCCGGGGAGCTCGTGACCCTCTGCTCGGTCTGCTATAACGTCCTCAAGCGCACCAACAAGGTCATGCGCGAGGACCGCGAGCGCCGCGACATTGTCAACGGCTTCATAGAGGAGAGCTACGACGGCGGGCTCGACGTGCTCCACTACTTCGAGGTCCTGCGCGACCGGGTGGGGTTTGAGAGGGTGAAGGAGGCCGTGACCCTGCCTCTCAAGGGCCTCAGGGCGGCGGCCTACTACGGCTGCATGCTGCTTCGGCCCTTCGAGGACATGGGCATAGACGACGCCGAGGCGCCGACGGTCTTCGAGGACCTGCTCGCCGCCATGGGCGCCGAGCCCGTCTCCTTCTCGAACAGGATAGAGTGTTGCGGGGCCCACCAGGCCATGGAGAGGGAGGCCATAGTGGTCAAGCTCTCCGGCAGGGTCCTCACCCAGGCCGCCGAGCTCGGCGCCGAGGTGGTGGTGACGAGCTGTCCGCTCTGCCAGTACAACCTCGAAAAGAGCCAGAAGAAGGTGGCCGAGCAGACGCCCGGCTTCACCCCCATGCCGGTCGTCTACTTCACGCAGCTTCTCGCCCTGTCCGTTGGCGTGGCCGGAGAGGACCTAGGACTCGAACACAACGCCTGGGACGCAAGGCCGCTCCTCAGGGAGAAGGGGGTGCTGTGAGGGGCGCCGGAGAAGGGGCGGTCGCGGTCAGGGAAGCCCATGAGCCGCGCTGCTTCGTCCCCCCGCAACGACGGGCCCAGGGGAGCGCCGTCATAACGAGGGAAACTCTGATTCATTGCACTGAGGGAACCTTTTTGTAAAGGGTCGCAGACCCACGGGTCACAGACCCCCGGCTCCCTCAGACTCCCTCCAAAAACTACGAGTTGGTTTCCCCCTGTTTTGCCTGGCAAAACAGGGGGAAACCAACTCGCATTGAAAGTCTTTGAAGGGGGGCTGGGGGAAACTTTCTACAGAAAGTTTCCCCCAGGGTAATTGATCGGAGCTTCCCAAGAGAAGAGGTGCATCATGCCGAGGATAGGCGTATTCGTCTGCCAGTGCGGCAACAACATAGCCTCCACCGTGGACACGGCCGAGGTCGCCGAGGAGATCAAGAAGATACCCGGCGTGGTCTACACCGGGGACTATAAGTTCATGTGCTCGGCCCCTGGACAGGAGACACTGCGCGAGATAGTCAAGAAGCACCGCCTCGACGGCGTCGTCGTCTCGGCCTGCTCGCCGCACATGCACGAGAAGACCTTCCGCAAGGCCTGCGAGAAGGCGGGACTCAACCCCTACCTCTGCGAGATTACCAACATACGCGAGCAGTGCTCCTGGGTCCACCACGACAAGACGAAGAAGACGGGCACCGTAAAGAGCATAGACCTTACGCGCATGACCGTCGAGCGGCTCAAGAAGAACAGGGCGCTCACCAAGATAAGGATACCGGTCAACAAGCGGGCCCTCGTCATAGGGGGAGGCATCGCCGGCATCCAGGCGGCCCTCGACATAGCCGAGGGGGGGCGCGAGGTCATACTGGTGGAGAAGGAGCCCTCCATAGGCGGCAACATGGCGCGGCTCTCCGAGACCTTCCCGACCATGGACTGCTCGCAGTGCATACTCACGCCCAAGATGGTCGAGGCCGAGCTCCACGAGAAGATAAGGATCTACACCTACTCGGAGGTCGAGAAGGTGGAGGGCTACATAGGGAACTTCTCGGTGCGGATTCGCCGCAAGGCCAAGTACGTGGACGAGGAGCTCTGCACGGGCTGCGGCGAGTGCGTCGAGAAGTGCCCGTTCAAGGCCGCAAGCGAGTTCGAGCTGGGGCTGAACAAGCGTAAGGTCATATACACGCCCTTTCCCCAGGCCGTGCCCAACATTCCGGTCATCGACGCGCCCAACTGTCCGAAGATACAGAAGGACAAGTGCGGGGCCTGCGCCAAGGTCTGCGGACCCAAGGCCATAGACTACTCGCAGACCGACGAGTTCGTCACCGAGGAGGTGGGCGCCGTCGTCGTGGCCACGGGCTACGAGCTCATGCCCAACGAGCGCTTCGGCGAGTACGGCTACGGCAGGATAAAGGACGTCATAAGCGGTCTCCAGTTCGAGCGGCTCGCCTCGTCGTCGGGACCGACGGGCGGAGAGATAAGGCGTCCCTCGGACGGCAGGGTCCCGGAGAGCGTCGTCTTCATCCAGTGCGTGGGCTCGCGCGACGAGGCCAGAGGTGTATCCTACTGCTCCAAGATCTGCTGCATGTACACGGCCAAGCACACCATGCTCTACAAGCACAAGGTCCACCACGGCCGCTCCTACGTCTTCTACATGGACATACGTTCGGGCGGCAAGCGCTACGAGGAGTTCGTGCGCGGCGCCATCGAGAATGAGGGGGCCGTCTACCTGCGCGGCCGTGTTTCGCGCGTCTACGAGCGGGGCGGCAAGGTCGTGGTGCAGGGAGCCGACACGCTGAGCGGCTCGCAGGTGGAGATCGAGGCCGACATGGTCGTTCTCGCAACGGCCATGGTTGCCCGCAGCGGCGCGGACCAGCTCGCCCAGCGCCTCGGCATCGGCTACGACAGGCACCGCTTCTACAACGAGTACCACCCCAAGCTCCGCCCCGTCGAGACGGTGACGGCGGGCATCTTCCTGGCCGGCACCTGCATGGGGCCCATGGACATACCGGACTCGGTGAGCCAGGGCTCGGCGGCGGCGAGCAAGGTGCTCTCGCTCTTCTCGGCCGACGAGATGGCCCGCGAACCCATAACGGCCAGGGTCAACGCCATGACCTGCAACGCCTGCTGGGACTGCGTGGTAGCCTGCCCCTATTCGGCCATAGAGAAAAAAGAGATAAAGAACCGCCGGGGCGAGACCGTGCGGCGGGTGGCCGAGGGGAACGAGGGCGTGTGCCAGGGCTGCGGCGTCTGTGTGGCCGCCTGCAGGAGCAAGACCATAGACCTCGACGGCTACAGGGACGAGCAGGTCTACGCGGCCATCAATGCGTTCTGAGTTTTCGGGGGAGACTCCCTGAAGAAGTCTTTCCGAGCTCCCTTTCAAGGACTTCCGGCTCCCCCCTTCGCGGCCGGCGGCCGTGAAGGGGCCGGGCGTTGAAAGTCTTCGGAGGGGCTCTTGCCCGCGCCGGCCGCCTTGGGGCGGTCCCCTGCAGGCCCGGGCCGCAGGGGCGTAAAAAACCCCGCCCGGCGCGGCCCGGGCCTGCAGGGGACCGCCGTACATACGATGACATACGGGGGAGGGGGAGGCGCGGGCCCGTGGCCCTTCTTCAGAGAGTTTCCCCCGTGAAGAGGAAAGAGGCTTTCCGATGAGTGGAGTGAGCGAAGATGCGGCCTGGGAGCCGCGCATAATGGCCTTTGTCTGCAACTGGTGCACCTATGCGGGGGCCGACCTGGCCGGGACGAGCCGGATGGAGTACAGGCCCAACGTGCGCATCGTAAAGCTTCCGTGCACCGGGCGGATCGATCCGCTCTTCATCATAAAGGCCTTCGAGAACGGCGCCGACGGCGTGCTCGTATCGGGCTGTCACCCCGGCGACTGCCACTACACCACTGGCAACTACCATGCCAGGCGGCGCTGGATAGGCTTCAGGAGCCTCATGGAGTTCTGCGGCATCGACATGCGCAGGCTCCATTTTTCGTGGGTCTCGGCCTCGGAGGCCATAAAGTGGGTGGAGCTCATAAACAAGATCACCGACGAGGTCAAATCCCTCGGTCCCTTCATGGAGTACCGGCGGATAAACGAAGGCGCCTGAGCGCGGCGTCTGCGGAAGAACCGGATGGAAAACGAACTGAGACGCAAGGCGCGGGAGCTTCTCGAAAGCGGCGAGGTCAAGGTGGTGATAGGCTACGGCTGGAACAGGCGCCGCACCTTCACAACCCCGATCTTCGTAACGAGGCCCGACGATACGGACAGGCTCATATTCAACGAGCGGTGCGTAAACAACCTCTCCGTCTACCTGACGCGCAAGTACCGCGACATCCAGGCCCTGGGCCGTCCCGCCATAGTGGCCAAGGGCTGCGACATCAGGAACATCGCCGTGCTCATAAGCGAGGGACAGGTCGAGAGGGAGGGGGTCTACATCATAGGCGTCGTCTGCAGGGGCGTGGTCTACCGCCAGGAGCTCTGGAAGGGCGAGCTGCGGCCCGAGATCATGCCCGTCAAGTGCCACAACTGCGATGTGCGAAACCCCCACATAGCGGACGCCGTCGTCGGAGAGCCCTCGGACTTCACGCCGCCGGAGGAGCCCGCGGGCATGGTCTTCGACAAGATACGCGAGGTCGACGCCATGGAGCCGGCACAGCGCTGGGCCTTCTGGATGGAGCACTTCAGGCGGTGCATAAAGTGCTACGCCTGCCGCCAGGTCTGCTCGCTCTGCTACTGCGAGCGGTGCATAACGGAGAAGAACATGCCCCAGTGGATAGAGACGTCGGCCCATCCGAGGGGAAACCTGGCGTGGAACCTCATACGCGCCATGCACCTGACGGGGCGCTGCACCTTCTGCGGCGAGTGCGAGAGGGCCTGTCCCGTCAACATACCGCTCAACGTCATAAACCAGAAGATGTCGCTCGTCGTGGGCGAGGCCTTCGACTACCGGTCGGGCTACGACCCTGGGGAGCACCCTCCCATGATCGTCTTCAGGCCCGACGACAGGGAAGACTTCATAAAGTAGGACGGTGCGCTCCGAAGGGGACTGATATATGGCAAGGGTTCGGTTTCTGAAGAGAGATGGTCTGGCGGAGTTGGTCGGGGCGGTGCGCCGGTCGGGGCGCAGGTTCGTCGCGCCCGTGGTCGATGCGCGCCAGGTGGTCTACAGGGAGATTGACGACGCATCGCGGGTATGCCTCGACTACATCGTGCCGCGCAACTCGGTGAAGGAGTTCATGTTCCCCCAGACCGAGACGGTGGCGACCTTCAGCATCGCCAAGGGCGAGGTGGACCTGCGTGAGGTGGAGCCCCCGGCCGTGGAGACGGTCGTCTTCGGAGTGCGGCCCTGCGATGCGGCGAGCATAGCCTCCATGCGCTCGGTCTTCACCTGGGACTTCGTGGACCGCTACTACACGGAGCGCCAGGATCGCTGCCTCATCGTGACCGTGGCCTGCACGTCGGGAGACGACGCCTGCTTCTGCACATCCGTGGGGCTCGGACCCGACGCGGCCGAGGGCAGCGACGTGCTGCTGCGCGAGACCGAGGGCGGGGACTTCACGGTCGAGGCCGTGAGCGAAAGGGGCGAGGCCTTCGTAAGTGAGTTCGCCGGGGCCTTCGGCGAGGCCGGCGGCGTGGAGACCAGGGCGCTCTTCGAGCCCGGGAGGCTTGAAGCGGATACGGGGAAAATAACGGAGTGGCTTTCGCGCAGGGAGCACTACGACGAGCCCTTCTGGGCCGAGGCCTGCCGCAAGTGCGTGGGCTGCGGCGCCTGCACCTTCTCGTGCCCCACGTGCCACTGCTTCGACATCATCGACGAGGGCACGGCCTTCGAGGGCGAGCGCCGCAAGAACTGGGACGCCTGCCAGTTCGACCACTTCACGCTCCACGCAAGCGGACACAACCCGCGCGACACGCAGTACAAGCGCTGGCGCAACCGTTTTATGTGCAAGTTCAACTACTACCCCAGGAAGTTCTCCTCCAGGGGCTGCGTGGGCTGCGGCCGGTGCATAAGGGTCTGCCCCGTGCGGCTCGACATAACGGAGGTCATGGAAGAGGTCACGGCAATGGCGGCCTCTCAACAATAGACGCCCGGAGGGCCGTTGGCGAGATGTGCAGCAGCAAGCATGACAACATATATCTCCCCCACCTCGTGACCATAGAGGACATATACGAGGAGACGCCGGACACGCGCAGCTACCGGCTCGTCTTCAAGGACGAACGCCTGCGCGAGAGCTTCGACTTCAAGGCCGGCCAGTTCGGCCTCTACTCGGCCTTCGGCTACGGCGAGAGCACCTTCTGCATCGCCTCGTCGCCGACGCGCAAGGGCTACATCCAGTGCACCTTCCGGCGGGTGGGCCGGGTGACGGGCGGGCTGGCGGAGCTCGAGATAGGCGACACCATGGGCTTTCGCGGCCCCTACGGAAACCACTTTCCCATCGAGGAGTGGAAGGGCAGGAACATAGTCTTCATAGCCGGGGGCATAGGGCTTCCGCCGGTGCGCTCGGTCATATGGAACTGTCTGGACAGGCGCGAGGACTTCGCCGACCTCACCATAGTCTACGGCGCGCGCACCGTGGCCGATCTCGTCTACAAGAACGAGCTCAGGCACTGGGACGAGCGCGACGACGTGGAGCTCGTCTGCGCCGTGGACCCCGGCGGCGAGACGCCGGAGTGGACCGGCCGGGTGGGGTTCGTGCCCGCCGTCCTCGAAGAGGCGGCGCCGGCGGCGCGCAACTCCATAGCCATAGTCTGCGGCCCGCCCATCATGATAAAGTTCGTGCTCCAGGCCCTCGACCGCCTCGGCTTCAGCGACGAGCAGGTCTACACGACGCTGGAGAACAAGATGAAGTGCGGCGTGGGCAAGTGCGGCAGGTGCAACGTGGGGGACGTCTACGTCTGCAAGGAAGGCCCCGTCTACACGGCGGCCGAAGTGAAGAGGATGTACAACGACTTCTGAGGGCCTGGCGGGGCTCTTCGTGAAGAGCCCCGCCAGGCCGAAGGCTTTCAACGCCCCCGCCGCCCGCAAGGCAGGCGGCGGGGAGTTCGGGGTGCGGGAAAGGGGCTTAAGGGGGCCGGACGGACCTCCCGCCACGGTCTTCCCGCAGGTCGAACGAGGAACGGAGACAGTTAAATGGGCAAGGAAAAGTCTGCATTCAAGCCCCTGGCCACGGGCGATCGGACCATCCCGCCGGAAGGCGCGAAGATGATATCCCTGTACATAATGGGACGGGAGTACGAGGTCCCGGAGACGCTGACGGTGCTCAAGGCCGTCGAGTACGCGGGGTTCCGCTACGTGCGGGGCTGCGGCTGCCGCGGCGGCATATGCGGCGCCTGCGGCACCTTCTACCGCTACAAGGGGGATTACAGGCTGCGCACGGGCCTTGCCTGCCAGACCGTGGCCGAGCAGGACATGATCATCGTCCAGCTCCCCTTCTTCCCGGCCAACCGGCCGGACTACGACCTCGACGAGATGGGCGATGCTCCCCACGAGCGGCTTCGCAGCCTCTACCCCGAGGTCTTCAAGTGCGTGGGCTGCGGCACGTGCACGAGGACCTGTCCCATGGACATAGACGTGATGGACTACATAGCCCTCATGAAGCGCGGCGACCTCAAGGGCGCCGCGCTCAAGAGCTTCGATTGCGTCATGTGCGGCCTCTGCGCCTCGCGGTGCCCGGCGCAGATATCGCAGTTCACGGCCGCCATGTTCGTGCGCAGGCTCTACGGCAGGTACATGCTGCCCCGGGCCGAGCACCTCAAAAAGCGGGTCGAGGACGTGAAGAGCGGCAAGTACGAGAAGATGCTCGACGAGCTCAGGGCCATGAAGCCCGACGACGTGAAGAAACTCTACGTGGAGCGCGAGCGCGAGCCCGACCTTGCCGAGCCCGGCAAGTGGATGCCACAGGAGACGAAGTACCTGTAATCGAAGGAGGACGGCGGCGAGGGTCCGTCACGGAGGAGAGATGAGCGGCTATACGCAGGAATTCAGGGAGCTTATAAAGAAGGTCGAGGCCACGCGGCCTGCGAGGGTCGAGAAGGCCAGGCGCGGCGAGCACTTCCCGGCGCTCACCATGGCCCAGCGCGAGCAGTGGCTTCGCAGCTACCACCCCGACTACAAGAGCGAGGGCCGAAGGCCCCTGCGCGTCGGCCCCAACAAGGGGACGGTGCTCCCCGAGGAGGTCGCCGCGGTCATTGAGTCGAAAAGCCGCCTCGACCCCGCCGCCATCGACACCGGACGCATCGACTACGACACCGACGTGCTCGTCATAGGCGGGGGCGGCGCCGGCACGGCCGCCGCGCTCAACGCACAGGAGCGGGGCTGCCGCGTCATCATGGCCACAAAGCTGCGCCACGGCGACTCCAACACCGTCATGGCCGAGGGCGGCATCCAGTGCGCCGACCAGGAGGGCGACTCGCCCTACTACCACTACCTCGACGTCATCGGCGGCGGCCACTTCACCAACCAGCCGGAGCTGGTGGCCGCGCTCACCAACGACGCGCCCCTCATCATCCACTGGCTCGAAGAGATGGGCATGATGTTCGACAAGCTGCCCGACGGCCGCATGAAGGTTCGCCACGGCGGCGGCACGTCGAGAAAGCGCATGCACTCGGCGGGCGACATGACGGGGGCCGAGATAATGAGGGTCGTGCGCGACGAGGCGAGAAACCGCGGGCGCGGCATACGCATACTCGAGTTCGCCCCGGCCGTCGAGCTCCTGACCGACCGGGAGGGCGCCGCGGCCGGCGCCGTGCTCTACAACCTGGAGACCGAGGAGTACTACGTCGTAAGGGCCAGGGCCGTCATCATAGCCACCGGCGGCTTCGGACGCCTCCACATCCAGGGCTTCCCGACGACCAACCACTACGGCGCCACGGCCGACGGCATCGTCATGGCCTACCGCGCCGGAGTGAAGATACAGGACCTCGACTCTACACAGTACCACCCCACCGGCGCCGTCTACCCGGAGCAGAACGTGGGGCTTCTCATAACCGAGAAGGTGAGGGGACTGGGCGCCCAGCTTCTCAACGCCGAGGGCGAGGAGTTCTGCTTCCCCCTCGAACCGCGCGACATCGAGTCCTCCTGCATCATCCGCGAGTGCATCGAAGAGGGCAAGGGCGTCATGACGCCCGTGGGCCGCGTGGGCGTCTGGCTCGATTCACCCATGATAGACCTGCTCCACGGTCCGGGAACGGTCCGAAAGGAGCTTCCGGCCAAGTACATCCAGTTCAAGCGCTACAACATAGACATAAGCCGCGAGCCCATGCTCGTCTATCCGACGCTCCACTACCAGAACGGCGGGCTCGCCATAAACGAACGCGCTGAGACGACGGTGCCGGGACTCTACGCCGCGGGCGAGGTGTCGGGCGGCGTGCACGGCCGCAACCG
>DRME01000031.1 GCA_011375175.1 Deltaproteobacteria bacterium
GCGGGGAGGGCCACCCGCTCATGGCCAAGTACCGGGGCGGCAAGACCGAGGTGCTGCTCATGACCTCGGACAGGGGGCTCTGCGGCAGCTTCAACGCCGGACTGCTCAGGAAGACCGAGGCCCTCATGAGGGAAGTGGACGGCGAGGTGAGGCTCAACCTCGTCGGTCGCAAGGCCGCCGAGTACTTCAAGCGCTCGAGCCTCGAGGTGACGGCCAGGCGCAGCCTCGGCGCCGGACGCCCCACCTACGACTTTGCCGCCGCCATAGCGTCCGCCATGATCGATTCGTACCTCCAGGGCGAGATCGGCGAGGTCTACATGGTGTACAGCGTCTTCAGGTCGGCGCTGACCCAGGTGCCCACGGCGCAGCGCGTGCTTCCCCTCTCGACCGAGGGGGAAGAAGAGGAGCGGGCCGGTGCCGGAGAGGGCGAGTACCTCTTCGAGCCCTCGGAGGCCGACGTGCTCGAAAGCCTGCTCCGCAAGTACGTCGAGGTCCAGGTCTTCAGGGCGCTTCTCGAGACGGCGGCGAGCGAGCACGGCGCGAGGATGACGGCCATGGACTCGGCCTCCAAGAACGCCTCGGAGATGATAGCCTCGCTCACGCTCACCTACAACAGGCTGCGCCAGGCGGCCATCACGACCGAGCTCATGGAGATCATCGGAGGCGCCGAGGCGCTCAAGGGCTGACGCCCCTTCGCCGCGCCGCCCCTGTGAGCGGACGCGGCGCGTAAGACAGTGCTTTTATCGACCTAAGGAGGCTTCGAAGGATGGCAAACACTGAAACGGCGAATATCGGAAAGATAACCCAGGTCATAGGACCGGTTCTCGACGTGGAGTTCCCGCCCGGCAAGCTCCCGGCGCTCTACAACGCCATAAAGGTGACCAACCCCTCCATAAGCTCCGAGAAGTGGAACCTCGTGGCCGAGGTGGCCCAGCATCTCGGCGAGAACACGGCGCGCTGCATAGCCATGGACGCCACCGAGGGTCTCGTGCGCGGCACCGAGGCGCTCGATACGGGCGCTCCCATATCGGTGCCCGTGGGAAAGGCCGTGCTCGGAAGGATACTCAACGTCATCGGCGAGCCCGTCGACGAGATGGGACCCGTCGAGAGCGAGCAGGTCAGCTCCATACACAAGCCGGCCCCGGAGTTCAAGGACCAGTCCACGGAGATGGAGGTCTTCGAAACGGGCATCAAGGTCGTCGACCTGCTCACCCCCTACCTCAAGGGCGGCAAGATCGGCCTCTTCGGCGGCGCCGGCGTGGGCAAGACGGTCCTCATCATGGAGCTCATCAACAACGTGGCCATGCAGCACGGCGGCTTCTCCGTCTTCGGCGGCGTGGGCGAGAGGACGAGAGAGGGCAACGACCTGTGGCTCGAGATGAAGGAGAGCGGCGTCATCGACAAGGCGGCGCTCGTCTACGGCCAGATGAACGAGCCCCCGGGGGCGAGGGCGCGCGTGGCGCTCACGGCGCTCACCGTGGCCGAGCACTTCCGCGACGAAGAGGGCCAGGACGTGCTCCTCTTCATCGACAACATATTCAGGTTCGTCCAGGCCAACTCCGAGGTCTCGGCCCTTCTCGGCCGCATCCCCTCGGCCGTGGGATACCAGCCCACCCTCTCCACCGACGTGGGCGGACTGCAGGAGCGCATCACCTCGACCAGGAAGGGGTCGATCACCTCGGTCCAGGCCATCTACGTGCCGGCCGACGACCTCACGGACCCGGCCCCTGCCACGACCTTTGCCCATCTCGACGCCACGACCGTCCTCTCGCGTCAGATAGCCGAGCTCGGCATCTATCCGGCCGTCGACCCCCTCGACTCGACCTCGCGGATCCTCGATCCCCAGATCGTCGGCGAGGAGCACTATCGGGTGGCCCGGCAGATACAGCAGATACTGCAGAAGTACAAGGACCTGCAGGACATCATCGCCATCCTCGGCATGGACGAGCTCAGCGAGGAGGACAAGCTCATCGTCGCCAGGGCGAGGAAGATACAGCGTTTCCTCTCGCAGCCTTTCTTCGTGGCCGAGCAGTTCACAGGCACGCCGGGCAAGTACGTCTCCATCAAGGACACCATCAAGGGCTTCAGCGAGATCGCCGAGGGCAAGCACGACGATATCCCGGAGCAGGCATTCTACATGGTCGGCACCCTCGACGAGGCCCTCGAAAAGGCCGAAAAGCTCGCCTCCGGCGGCTGATTGATTACCAGGGGGGCCAGGGGGGAACTTTTTTAAGGAGACCCTGATTTATTGCACCGGGTGGAAACTTTCTGAAGAAGGGCCGCAGGCCCGCGTTCCCCAGCGCCCCCCGTATGCTGTTCGGGTCTTCGGCGGCACCGGGGAGGTTCGGGCCGCAAAGGCGTAAAAAATCCCGCCTGGCGCGGGCCGAACCTCCCGGGCGCCGTCCCCCTAAGGAAACTCTGATTAATGACCCTGGGGGAAACTTTCTGTAGAAAGTTTCCCCCAGACCCCCTTCAAAGACTTTCAATACGACCTGGTTTCCCCCTGTTTTGCCTGGCAA
>DRME01000032.1 GCA_011375175.1 Deltaproteobacteria bacterium
ACTCCCTCCAAAAACTTTTAACGCCCTGCGGATCATCCCGATTTTGCTTGCAAAATCGGGATGATCCGCAGGGAATTAAAAGTCTTTGAAGGGGGTCTGGGGGAAACTTTCTACAGAAAGTTTCCCCCAGGGTAATTAATCAGAGCTTCCCTAAGCCTCGAGTCCCTTGTCGATGAGCTCCTTCACCTGACTCTTGGGCACGGCGCCCACCACCTGGTCGACGACCTTGCCGTTCTTGAAGAGTATGAGCGTCGGTATGCCGCGCACACCGTAGCGGCCAGGCGTGGCCGGGTTTTCATCGACGTTCATCTTGGCGAACTTGACCTTGCCGTCATAGGCCTCGGCCATCTCGTCGAGGATGGGCGCTATGGCCTTGCAGGGCGCGCACCATGTGGCCCAGAAGTCGACGAGCGCCGGTGTATCCGACTGGAGTATGGACGTCTCGAACGTCGAGTCCGTCACGTCCGCTATCTTCTCCGACAATTGAATCACTCCCTTCCGGTTTGGATTTCACGGCCGTGGAGGCAGGGGACGCCGGAAAGCCGGCCCTTCCCATCCACGCCCCTTCGTGGTCCCGGAGCTGAAAAGACCTTGTTTTTCCGAAAAATATAGACCAACCCCGCCCCGTTGTCAACATCTTTTACGGTCCGGGTCCGCCGTGGGTCTGCAAGGGCCCCGGCCGCTTCGGGACCCTCGCTGCGACTCTTTTCCCTTGACAGCCCCTGCGGGCCGAATACAAAATAGTGGGAACAGGAAGGGAGCCCGCCGGGTGAGCGAGGTCCCTTCGGGAACCGACGGGGTTTGCCACCGCCATGAAGGACCACACACTGCTTGAACTGCTCGAGGACGCGGCCCGCAAGCTCTCGATGAAGGTCGAATACGACGATTTGCGAAAGGGCGAGGTCAACACGCCGGGCGGCGCCTTCAGGCTCCGCGACGAGCGGCGGATCCTCATCCACAAGGGACTTTCGGCCGCCGAGAAGGCGGAGCTTCTGACCGAGATACTGTCAGACTTCGACACCGAGGCCGTGCACCTGCCCACCGAGGTACGCCGCAGGCTCGAAGAGGCGAGGGCCCGCAGCCGGGAGGCCGGAGAGAGCGGCGCGGGGCCGGCCGCCTGACGGTGCGAGCCGTGGCGCACGGGCCAGGCGCTACTCAAAGGAAGGGATTCATGTCACACCAGCTTCTCGACGGGCTCAACGAGCTGCAGCGCGCTGCCGTCACCTTCGGCGACGGCCCCCTTCTCGTCCTTGCCGGCGCCGGGAGCGGCAAGACGAGGGTGCTTACCAGCCGCATAGCGCGGCTCGTAAGCGAGGAAGGCGTCGAGCCGGGACGCATCCTGGCAGTCACCTTCACGAACAAGGCCGCCGGCGAGATGCGCTCGCGCATCGAGGAGCTCATAGGCGGCCACGCCCGCCACCTGTGGCTCGGCACGTTCCACGCCGTGGGGCTTCGCATACTGCGCAGCGCTATCCTGCGCAGCGGCGGGCCCGCTGAGCTCACCATCTACGGCGACGACGAGCAGCTCGCTCTGGTGAAGGAGGTCTTCGCCGAGCTCGGCCTGAGCGACAAGGCGCTTTCGCCGCGGGCCGTGCTCTCGCGCATAAGCCAGGCCAAGAACGAGGGGCTCGGCCCGGCCGAGTTCGCCGCCTCGGCCTCCGACTTCTTCGGCGAGAGGGTCGCAAAGGTCTACGACCTCTACCAGCGAAAGCTCCGCGCCATGAGGGCCTACGACTTCGGCGACCTGCTCTGCGAGCCCGTAAGGCTTCTGCGCGAGGACGGAGAGCTTCTCGAAAGCTACAGCCGCCGCTTCCGCCACATACTGATAGACGAGTTCCAGGACACCAACCGCGTGCAGCACACCCTCACGACCATGCTCGCCTCGGCCCACCGCAACGTCTGCGCCGTCGGCGACCCGGACCAGTCGATCTACGCCTGGAGGGGCGCCGACATAAGAAACATACTCGACTTCGAGAAGACGTACCCCGACGCCACGGTGCTGCGCCTGGAGCAGAACTACCGCTCCACGAGGACCATACTCCAGGCGGCCAACTCCGTCATAGCCCGAAACCGCGGCCGCTTCGAAAAGACCCTGTGGACCGACAACGACCACGGCGAGCCCGTCACCTACGAGGAGGCCCGCGACGAATACCACGAGGCCGAGCTCGTCGCCGCCGCCGTCCGGGAGCTGGCCGCCGCAGGCGAGCCCTACCGCTCGATGGCCGTCTTCTACAGGACCAACGCCCAGTCGCGGGTGCTCGAGGAGCGCTTCATGCGCGAGGGGCTGCCCTACACCATCGTCGGGGGACTCAAGTTCTACGACAGGATGGAGATAAGGGACGTGCTCGCCTACCTGCGCGTGGCGGCCAACAGAAGCGACGCCGTGAGCCTTGGCCGCATAGTCAACACCCCGCCGCGGGGGGTGGGAAAGACGACGATGGAGCGCGTGCGGGAGCTGGCGGGCAGGCGCGGCCTCACCCTCTACGACGCCTTCGTCCGGGCCGCCGAAGAGGGGCTCTTCAGGAAGGGCGGGAAGGTGAAGCGCCTTTTGGAGTGTTTCGAGGACTTCACCGTGGCCCACGGCCGCAGGGAGGCGCCGCTCCACGAGCTCGCCCTCAGGCTGCTCGAGGACTGCGGCTACATGGAGATGTGGCTCGCCCAGCGAAGCGACGAGGCCATGGAGCGCGTGGAGAACATCTACGAGTTCCTCTCGGCCGCAAGGGACTTCGAGGCGGCCAACCCCGAGGCCGGCCTCGACGACTTCCTCGACCACGTCTCGCTCATAAGCGACATCGACACCTACGACGAAGAGGCCGACAGGGTGACGCTCATGACCGTGCACGCCGCCAAGGGGCTCGAGTTCCCCCACGTCTTCATCATAGGGCTCGAGGAGGGGCTCTTCCCCCACTCGCGCTCCATGGACAGCGAAGAGGACGTGGAAGAGGAGCGAAGGCTCTTCTACGTGGCCATGACCAGGGCCGAGCGCCGCCTCCACCTCCTTTCGGCCTCGTCGCGCTCGCTCTTCGGCGAGACGCGCTACCAGTTGCGCTCGCGCTTTGTCGACGAGATAGCGCCGCAGTTTCTCGAGGTGAGGCGCGGGGAAAGGGCCCCGGCCCCTTCCCCGCCGCGGACCTTCGGCGGCGACGAGCCGTACTACACGAGCGACGGCGCCGACGCCGTCTTCCCCCCCGAGAGCGCCTATGTGGACGAACCGGCCGGACCGTCCCTCGATACGGCCTGGTGCGTGGGCGCCCTGGTGCGCCACCCGAGCTTCGGCGTGGGCACCATAAAGGCCCGCGAGGGCGCCGGCGAACAGACGAGGCTCACCGTCAAGTTCCGCGGCGCCGGCGTAAAGAAACTCTACCTCAAGTACGCCGCCCTCGAGCCCCTCTCGCCGTAACGGCGGCCCGTCACTTCACCCCGGCCCCGCGCGGCGCACGCGGCGCGCGGTGTCGGAAGCGGCCCGCCGCGAGGTCCGCTTCCCCCGCCCCGCGCCTGCCCTCGGGGGTGTCGAAGAGACCTCTTCAGAAAAAGACGCCGCCGACGGCGGTTTTTTTCACACTCCCTTGACTTCCACGAAAAAAGCGAATATTATGGGCTTGTTATGAAGGTGCGCAAGGCAGTCTTTCCCGCCGCGGGGCTGGGCACGAGATTTCTGCCCGCCTCCAAGGCCGTTCCCAAGGAGATGTTCCCCCTCGTCGACAAGCCGCTCATCCAGTACGGCGTCGAGGAGGCGCTGGCCTCGGGCATACGGGACATCATAGTCATAACGGCCATGGGAAAGGGCGCCATCGAGGACCACTTCGACAGGTCCGTGCAGCTCGAGCAGGCGCTCGACGCAAAGGGCAAGTCCCATGCGCTCAAAGAGCTGCGCGACATCTCGGACGCCTCGAACTTCGTCTACACGCGCCAGAAAGAACAGCTCGGGCTCGGTCACGCCGTGCTCTGCGCCAGGGAGATCGTCGGGCGCGAACCCTTCGCCGTCTTCCTGGGCGACGACATAATCGACGCCGAGGTGCCGGCCATGAAGCAGATGCTCGGCGTCTTCGAAGAGTACGGCGGCGCCGCCGTCGTAGCCGTCCAGCAGGTGCCACGCAGCCAGGCCCACATGTACGGCATAGTGGCAGGCGAAAAGGTGGGCGAGAGGACCTGGAAGGTCACGGAGATGGTCGAGAAGCCCAGGGGGACGCCGCCATCGACGCTGGCCGTCATAGGTCGGTACATACTCGCGCCGAGAATATTCGACATCCTCGACGCCACCGGACGGGGGGCGGGCGGCGAGATCCAGCTCACCGACGCCATCGGAACACTCGCCGCCGAAGAAGACGTCTACGCCTACGAGTTCGAGGGAGACCGCTACGATGCGGGCGACAAGCTCGGCTTTCTCAAGGCCAACATCGCCCTCGCCATGAAACGCCCCGACTTCGGAAGAGAGCTTCGCCGCTTCATCGAGGGGCTCGTCGGGTGACGTGCCGCCCGCGCGCAGCGGCGCCCACTGTTTTACGGGGAAACTCCGATTGACCGCCCCGAAGAGACCTTCTTGAAAGAGGGGTCGCGCACGATCTTCCCGCGGCAACCGGAGCGCCCCCGCCGGTACCGGGCCTTTGTGCCCAGGGGACACACGCCATGGCCAAGCAGTCCAGCAACAGACCGCCGGGTTCTTCCGCCGCCGAGACGGAGGGGATGTTGAAGTTCTTCGTCGAACGCATCGAGCACATGCTCCAGAACTCGGAGAGCGAGCCCATAAACCAGATTCCCAACGTGGACATGTACTCATCGCCCTCCCGTCTGACCATCGAGGTCGAGATGCCGGGGGTGAGGCGCGAGGACATAGACGTCGCCATCTACAGAAACACCCTGATCGTCAAGGGGCTCAAGTACGAGTGCTTCGAGGACAACAAGGTCAACTACGTCTGCATGGAAAGGACGTTCGGAAGGATTTACAGGGCCATAGAGTTCCCCTTCCCCGTCGATACGGTGAGGATAAAGGCCGTCTACAAGGACGGCATACTCCACGTAACCATGCCGAGGGTCGAGGACAAACGGGGGCTGCCCAAGAGCGTGCCCGTTGAAACCAAAGATTAGGGAAGCTCCGATTTATTGCACTGAGGGAACCTTTTTATAAAGGTTCCCCCAGGGTGATTAAGAAGGTTCCCTCAGGACAAATAATCAACCGGAGTTTCCTTGGAGAGGACGTCTTTATATGGAAGAAAGAGAATTCAGGGACGACGAGCAGCTTATCATACCTGAGACCCTCCCGCTTCTGCCCATCAGGGACGTAGTCGTCTTTCCATTCATGATAGTGCCTCTCTTCGTTGGGAGGGACAAGTCCATAAACGCCGTCGACGCGGCGCTCACCAGGGACCGCCTCATCTTCATGGCCACCCAGAAGGACGTCTCCGACGAGGAGCCCGAGCCCGAGGACCTCTATACCTTCGGCACGGTGGGCATGATAATACGGATGCTCAAGCTCCCCGACGGGAGGGTGAAGATCCTCGTGCAGGGCATAACGCGCGCCCGGATAAACACCTTTCTCCAGACCTCGCCGAGCTTCACCGTCGATATCACGAAGGTCCAGGAGCCCCAGACACAGCAGATACCCGTCGAGGTCGAGGCCCTCATGCGCACGGTGCGCGAGCAGCTCGAGAAGCTCTCGTCGCTGGGCAAGATGATCTCGCCCGAAATAATGATGGTCCTCGAGAACATCCACGACCCCGGACGGCTGGCCGATCTCGTGGCCGCCAACCTGGGCCTCAAGATCGAGGACGCCCAGAAGGTTCTCGAGACGCTCGATCCCGTCGAAAGGCTCCGCAGCGTCAACGACTATCTCCTCAAGGAGCTCCAGGTGGCCCAGATGCAGGCCAAGATACAGAGCCAGGCCAAGGAGGAGATGGACCGCAACCAGCGCGAGTACTACCTGCGCGAGCAGATGCGGGCCATAAAGAACGAGCTCGGCGACATAGAAGAGGTCAGCGAGGAGATCGAGGAGTTCCGCGAGAAGATCGCCAGGGCCAAGATGCCGCCGGAGGTGGAGAAAGAGGCGCTCAAACAGGCCGACCGCCTCGAGATGATGCACCCCGACGCCAGCGAGGCGGCCATCATCAGGACCTACCTCGAGTGGCTCGTCGATCTGCCGTGGTCGAAGTTCACGCGCGACCGCCTCGACCTCGAAAAGGCCCGCAAGGTCCTCGACGAGGACCACTACGACCTCGAAAAGGTCAAGGAGCGCATACTCGAGTACCTTGCCGTAAGGAAGCTGCAGAAGAAGACCAAGGGCCCCATACTCTGCTTCGTCGGCCCTCCGGGCGTGGGCAAGACGTCGCTGGGGCGCTCCATAGCGCGCGCCATAGGCCGCAAGTTCGTGAGGATATCTCTCGGCGGCGTAAAGGACGAGGCCGAGATACGGGGGCACAGGCGCACCTACGTGGGGGCCCTGCCTGGCCGCATCATACAGGGGATGAAACAGGCCGGCTCGCGCAACCCCGTCTTCATGATGGACGAGATCGACAAGATCGGCATGGACTTCCGCGGGGACCCGTCGTCGGCGCTCCTCGAGGTGCTCGACCCGGAGCAGAACAACGCCTTCAGCGACCACTACCTCAACGTGCCCTTCGACCTCTCGCGCTGCATGTTCATCACCACGGCCAACCTCATAGACCCGATCCCCGGACCGCTCAAGGACAGGATGGAGGTCATCGACATACCGGGCTACACCGAGGAGGACAAGCTCGAGATAGCGAAAAAATACATCGTTCCGCGCCAGACGAAGGAGAACGGCCTGAGCGAGTCGCTGGTGCAGATACCGGACAGGACCCTCAAGAAGGTCATCTCCGAGTACACCAGGGAGGCGGGGCTTCGCAACCTCGAGCGCCAGATCGCGTCGCTGTGCCGCAAGGTGGCCATGAAGGTCGCCTCCGGCAAGAAGGAGATGACCGTCATAACGCCGCGCATGCTCGGCGAGATGCTCGGCCCCCCGCGCTTCCTCCCCGAGACCGAACAGGCGGCCGGCGAGCCCGGTGTAGCCACGGGCCTTGCCTGGACGCCCGTGGGCGGAGAGATACTCTACATAGAGGCCACCGTCATGAAGGGCCGCGGCCAGCTCACCCTTACGGGTCAGCTCGGCGACGTCATGAAGGAGAGCGCCCAGGCGGCCTTCAGCTACACCCGCTCCCGGGCCTCCCAGTTCGGCCTGGAGGCCGACTTCTACAAGAACCTGGACATACACATCCACGTGCCGGCCGGCGCCATACCCAAGGACGGCCCCTCGGCGGGCATCACCATGGCCGCCGCCCTCATATCGGCCATAACGCAGACGCCGCTGAAGAAGGACGTGGCCATGACGGGCGAGATAACCCTTCGCGGCAGGGTCCTGCCCGTGGGCGGCATAAAGGACAAGTGCCTTGCCGCGCTGCGGGCCAAGATACAGACGGTCATACTGCCCGAGAAGAACCGCAAGGACCTCGACGAGATACCGAAGAAGATGAGGCGCAAGCTCAACTTCGTGCTCGTAAGCCACATGGACGAGGTCGTGGACGTGGTCTTCGCCTCATCTCCCTTCAAGGAGGCGCCGAAAAAGACCGCCAAGCCGGCTCCCCGCAAGAAGGCCGGGGGGGTCAGGGTCTGAGGGCCGTGAAGCTCGGGGCTCTCGGCGAGGGTCCCCTGGTGGACGGGCTACGCCGGCGGTTTCAGCCCCGGAAAGACGGCCGCGTGGTCATGGCCATGGGCGACGACACGGCCGTGACGACCGAGCGGCCGGACCGCGTGCTCCTTGCGACGACCGACACGCTCGTCGAGGACGTCCACTTCGCGCCCTCCTATACGAGCCCCTTCCTGCTGGGCCGCAAGGCCGTGAGCGTATCGCTCTCGGACATCGCGGCCATGGGGGGCGAGCCGCTCTTCCTCCTTGCAAGCCTCGTCGTGGCGCCCGACAGGGAAAAAGAGTTCATAGACGCACTCTACGACGGCATGGCCTCGGTCATGGAGCCGCACGGCGTGGAGCTTGTGGGCGGCAACACCTGCGCCGGCGACGGTCCCATGGCCGTAACGACCACCGTTCTCGGCGAGGCGGCGGCGGGGGAGGTCGTCTACCGCCGCGGCGCCTCTGTGGGCGACGACGTATACGTGACGGGCACACCCGGCGACTCGGCCCTGGGGCTGCGCTACCTGCGCGAGCTCGGCCGCGCGGCGCTGGAGGCGGCGGGCCCCGTGCGCGAGGCCGCCTTCCGTCACCTCGACCCCACGCCCCGCGTGGCCGCCGGCGCCCTCCTTGCGCGCCGGCGCGCGGCTACGGCCATGATAGACATAAGCGACGGAGTGCTTCTCGACCTCGGCCGCCTCTGCCGCGAGAGCGGCGTGGGCGCCGTCGTCGAGGAGGGGCGCTTTCCTCTCTCGCGCGCCATGGAGGCCCACGCCGAGGCGGGCGGCGAGACCGCGCCGCTCATCCTCGCAGGCGGCGAGGACTACGAGCTCCTATTCACGGCGCCGCCCGACAAGGCCCCCATGGTGCGGGAGATCGCCTCGCAGACGGGGCTCGCCGTCCGCGCCGTGGGCAGGATCGTGGACAGCCGCGAAGGCGTTGCGGCGCTCGACCGCCGCGGCCGCCCCATCGAGATCGCGCAGACCGGATTCGACCACTTCGGGAGTCGCCCCCTCCCGCCTTGTGTTGACTTGCCCCGCAAAGACGTCTATAATTACCCCTCGAACAGCCGACGAAACTCCGGGCAACCATCCTGAGGAAACCTTTCGAAAGGGGGTCGCCGCCCCACGTCAGCCCCCTGCAGCCACGGTTGCCTCGGACTCCCACGCCCTCGGGCTCCTCCCTCTTTCGCTGCGCGAAAGAGGGAGGAGCCCGAGGGCGTTAAAAAATCCCTGAATGGTGTCGGGCGGAAACCTCCTGCCGGAAGTTTCCGCCGAGGATATCGTCATATGGCCATACGGGTCCCGCTGGGCTACAAGTTCATACTGGGCTTTATCGCCGTAGTGGCGACGGCGGCCTTCGTCCCCGCCGTCGTGGCGAAGACGGGCATGGCCGAGTGGCTCAAGCCCACGGTGAGCTTTCTCTCGGCCATACTCATAGGGCTCATCGTGGGGCACCTCTTCACCCGCGCCTTCACCAGGGACTTCAACCACCTCACGGCCATGGCCCGCAAGATAAGCCACGGCGAGCTCGGCACGGCCACCAACGGGCACTTCGACTCCAAGGTGCTGCGTGACGAGACCTCGGACCTGGCCGAGTCCATCGACGCCATGGCCAGCGAGCTGAGGGAGATCGTCCTCCACGTGAAGAAGACGGCCCAGGAGCTCGCCGAGGCCCACGAGACCTTCAACGGCGTGGTGGCCAGGGGGCACGAGACGGCCCGCGAGATCGTCGCGGGCACCTCGAAGATATTCGACGGCGCGCTCGAGCAATCGCACCACGTGGACACGGCGTCGAAAAAGGTGGAGGAGATGGCCGCACTGGCCGAGGACGTGTCCGTCAAGGTCACCGACGCGGCCCGCTCGCTACAGAAGGTCAACGCCATAGTGGTGAAGGGGGTCGCCGCCTCGGGCTCGGTCATCGAGAAGATAGAGAGCATCTTCGGCGGCATCGAAAAGACCGAGGCCGCGGCCAAGAGGCTCGAGGACAAGCTCAACGACATCCCCAGGATCCTGGACGTCATAACCCACATCTCGCGCCAGACCGACCTCCTGGCCCTCAACGCCACCATCGAGGCGTCCAAGGCCGGCGAGCACGGGCGGGGATTCGCCATGGTGGCCGAAGAGGTGCGCCGCTTCGCCGACAACACCAACCGCAGCGTCGACGACGTCTCGCGCATCGTCAAGGAACTGCGCATCGAGGTCGAACGCGTCGTCTCCACGGCCGCCGGCGGCGCCACATTCCTCAAGTACGGCCGAGACGACACGCGCAAGATCCGCGACATACTGGAGAACATAAACGACTACTCCACCGACGTGGCCGAGAGGGCCGGGCTCGTGCTGGGGGTCACGGAAAGACAGAAGGAGATGGCGCGGGAGTCGGTGGAGAAGATGCGCATGGTCGCCGACATAGCCCAGGACAACCTGACCGGCACCGAGCGGGTCGAGGGATTGGTGGAGAAGCACGGGGCGATCATGGAAGAGACCCTCAAGGCCTCGGCCGAGCTTTCGGCCCTCTCCCGCTCGCTCACCGAGCTCGTGGCCCGCTTCAAGGTCGAGGCGGCGGACTACGGCGAAGGCGCTCGGAGCTGAGCAGAGGGCGGCGCCATGGTTTCGGCACAAGACCTCTTCGTCTTCCATATGGGCGGAAGGACCCTGGCCATAGAGACGGCCCTCGTGGAGACGGTCGTCGACGGCGAGAGGACGTTTTTCGTTCCCGGCGGGGGCGGAGTGGTGCGGGGCGTGACGAGCCACAGGGGCGAGCTCGTCGCCGTAGCGGACCTGCCGGCGCTCTTCGGCGCGGCGGACGAGGCGGCCGAGAGGTCAAGCAAGACGGTCATAGCCGCCGCCGGCAGCCACCATATCGGTCTCTACATCGGCCGGGCCTTCTCCACCCTCCTGTGGAAGGAGGAGCTGGCCGGCGCCGGGGTCGAAGAGGGGAGGGGCCCCTTCTCGATGCGCTTCAGGCGCGAGGACGGCGCCATCGACGTCATCGACGCCGTCGCCGTCTTCGAGAGGGCCGCGGCGGCTCTCTCGGCGGCGTCACGCTCCTGAGGCGGCGCCAGCGCGGGCTTGCATGGACACTTCGAAGTTCAAGTCCATATTCGTCCAGGAGGCCAACGAACACCTCTCGGGCATCGAAAAGAGGCTCCTCGAGATCGACGGAGGCGGCCGCGACCCCGCCATAGTGGACGCCCTCTTCCGGCACTACCACTCGCTCAAGGGGATGGGCGCCACCATGGGCTACGCCGTCATCCAGCGGCTCGCCCACGCCCAGGAGGACCTTCTCGAGCCTCTGCGCGAGGAAGGACGCACCCCCGCCGGGCCGCTCGTCGACAGGCTCTTCAGGGCGCTCGACGTCATGAAGGACATGGTGCGCCGGGTGGAGGAGGAGAGGCCGCTGCCCCCCGGAACCGAGATCGAGCCCCTGCTACGCGCACTCGCCGGCGGCGAGGAGCCGGCCCCGGCCGGGCCGCAGGGGGACGGCCGGGGCGCGCAGGTAGCTCTGTCGAGGACCATGAAGGTCGACGTATCGGTCTTCGACGAGCTCCTCGAGGCGACCGGCGAGCTCTACACATTCCTTGCGCCGCTCAAGGCCATGGCCCAGGAGTCGGGCTCGCTGTGGACGAGGGAACTGCTCCACCGTCTCGGCAAGGTGGCCGACAGGCTTCACGAAAGCATCCTCGAGGCGAGGATGCTCCCCGTCGGGGACCTGGCCGACAAGCTCCCGCGGGTGGCGCGCGACGCGGCGGCGGGCACGGGCAAGGATGTGGCCGTGGAGATAAGGGGCGGCCACATAAAGATGGATCGGGCCGTGCTGGCCGAGATCGCCGATCCCCTGGTCCATATAACGAGAAACGCCGTCCGTCACGGCATAGAGCCGCCCCAGGCGCGCCGGGCCGCCGGAAAGAGTCCCAGGGGGGTCGTGACGGTGAGGGCCTTCAGGAAAAAGGACCGGGTCGTCGTGGAGGTGAGCGACGACGGCGCCGGCATAGACGTCGAAAAGGTCAGGGAGAGGGCCGTTGCCCTGGGCATGGACGCCGGGCGCGTAAGGGCCATGGATCGCCGCGAGGCGCTCCGGCTCATCTGCCTGCCAGCGCTCAGCCTCGCCGACGAGGTCGACGAGGTCTCGGGACGGGGCGTGGGGATGGACGTGGTGAAGAGGACGGTCGAGGCCGTGGGCGGCAGTCTCGATATCGAGAGCGTGCCGGGACGGGGCAGCCGCTTCACGCTCGAGCTGCCGCGCGCGACGACGATCACGAGGACGCTCCTCGTCCACATAGGCGGCGAGCCCTTCCTGGTGCCCATCTCACGGATCGAGAAGGTCGTCGAGCTCGACGTCGCCCGAGCCGGAGGGGGCGCGATAGAGTACGACGGCGGGGCGGTGGAGATCGTCGACGGCGCACGGCTCTTCGGCCTGCCGGCAAGAGGGGAGGCCGCCTCCAGGGCCGCCCTCGTCCTTCTCGCCGATTGCGGACCGGAGGGGACGAAACCCTTAGCCGTGGCCGTAGACGACTTCGGCGCCGAGACCAACGCGCTCATAAAGCCGCTCAAGCCGCCGTTGACGGGACTGAGAGCCATATCGGGCGTTACGGTCCTGGGCGACGGCAGACCGGCCTACCTCGTTGATGTGGCGGCCCTGGGCACGCTCGCAGGCGGCGCAGAGGGCCCGGCGCAGTGACCGGCGCAGTGAGATGAACGTCGATGAGCTGAAAAAGATGCTGACCGAGCTGCGCCAGGGCCGTATCGATGTGGATGCCGCCGTGGAGAGGCTCAGGGTCCTGCCCTTCGAGGAGCTCGAGCACGCCACCATCGACACGCACCGCTCGCTTCGCCAGGGCTTTCCCGAGGTCGTCTTCGGAGAGGGCAAGACGGCGGCCCAGATAGAGGCCATAGCGGCGGCCATGACGGGGCGCGGCGAAAACGTGCTCGTCACGCGGGTGGACTACGACAAGGGCGCTACGCTCGTGAAGAGGCTGGAGAAGGCCCGCTACGACGCCCTCTCGAGGACGCTCTTCATCGAGACCAGGCCGGTGGAGGAGAGGGGAAAGGGCACGGTGCTCGTGCTCTGCGCCGGCACCTCCGACGTTCCTGTGGCCGAAGAGGCCGCCCTCACGGCCACCTACATGGGCAACCGCGTGGAGCGGCTCTACGATGTGGGTGTAGCCGGCATCCACAGGCTGCTCCACAAAAAGGACGCCGTCATGGGGGCCAACGTGCTCGTCGTCGTGGCCGGCATGGAAGGGGCCCTGCCAAGCGTGGTCGCGGGCCTTGTGTCAAGACCGGTCGTGGCCGTGCCCACGAGCGTGGGCTACGGCGCAAACCTCGGAGGGCTGACCACACTGCTGGCCATGCTCAACTCATGCGCCTCCGGCGTGTCGGTCGTCAATATCGACAACGGCTTCGGCGCCGCATACGTGGCGAGTCTCATAAACAGATAACCGCTGACAGGGGGGCTTTCCCGACAGGGCCCGCGGGCCCGCGCCACCCCTCGACACAAGGGTTCCCCGACGACCGGGTACGGCGGGAACACGACAACCCGTAAGGAAAATCCAAGGAGGAAGAGTCAAGATGGATCTCAGCCCGCTCTTTTTCGTAGCCGTCGGCGGCCTGCTCGGCGCTTTCGTGGCAGGCTCGATACTCTACTTCGTCTTCGAGTCGCGCAACCAGACGCTTTCGAAGGGAATGCTCGCCCTGTCGGCCAAGAACGCCGACAAGCTGCTCGAAAAGGGTCTTTACGACGACGCCCTCTCCATATACAGAAACGTGCTCCAGGAGCTTCGCCGCGAAAACGATCCCGGCCTCTACGGCCGCGTGCTCAACAACATGGGCATGTGTCTTTACCACCTCGCCTCGAAGGGCGAGAAGAAGGAGAACCTCGAGAAGGCCGTCTCGGCCTTCGAGCAGGCGCTCAAGGTCCTCCGGCCCGACACCCACCCCGAGGATTACGCCTCGCTCAAGAACAACCTGGGCAACGCCTTCAGCGCCCTCGCCGAGATAACCGACCGCGAGGAGAACCTGAGGAAGGCCATGGCCTGCTACGAGGATGCCCTGAAGATCAGGACCGTCGAGAAGCACCCGGTGGACCACGCCATGACGCAGAACAACCTGGGCAACCTCCACAGCACCCTGGCCAGAACGAGCGAGGGAGAGGAGGAGATACGCAAGGCCATAGCCGCTTACGAAGAGGCCCTTCGCATCTTCGACGAGGTGGGGGACCGGGAGAACTACGCGGCGGCGCAGAACAACCTGGCCGTAGCCTACCGGGTCCTCTCGGAGAAGACCGACCGCGAGGAGAACCTGAGGCGCGCCATTGCCGCCTGCGAGAAGGCCCTCGAGGTGCGCACGCCGGACGAATACCCCGCCGAGTACGCCGCCACCCAGAACAACCTGGCCAACGCCTACCGGGCGCTCGCCGAGACAACCGACCGCGAGGAGAACCTGAGGCGCGCCCTCGCGGCCTGCAACGAGGCGCTGAGGGTCAAGACCGCCGAGGCGAGCCCCGACGACTACGCCGCCATGGAGCAGAACCTGGGAAGCATCCTGACGGCCATATCGGGCGCCGACAACCTCAAGCGCGCCATCGAGTCCTTCAAACAGGCCCTTAAGGTGAGGACGGCCGACAAGTATCCGCTCGACTACGCCTCCATTCACAACGACCTCGGCAACGCCCTCTCGGCCCTGGCCGCCCTTGGCGAATCTCCGGAGGAGAACCTCAAGGCCGCTGTGGAGGCCTACAAGAAGGCCCTGACCATAAGGACGGCCGACGAGCACCCGGCCGATTTCGCCGCAACCATCCAGAACCTCGGCAACGCCTATCTCGAACTCTCGGCCATAGAGGACACGGAGGAAAACCTCATAGAGGCCGTGGCCGCGCTCGAAGAGGCCGTCAAGATAAGGACGGCCGAGAAGAATCCAGAGGGGTACGCCATCACCAAGTCGAAGCTCGGCGACGCCTACCGCAAGCTGGCCGAGGCGTCGGCGCTGGACGAGTACAGGGAGAAGGCCGTGGCGGCCTACGAGGAGTCGGTGGCCCACCTCTCGCCGGAGAGCGGACCGGCGCTCTTTGCCGCCACCCACAACAGCCTGGGGCTCGCCTACGGCTCGCTCTCGGCCGTGCGCGACCGCGAGGAGAACCTCTCGAAGGCCATATCGGCCTTCGAACGCGCCCTCACGGTCAGGACCGGCGAGAAGATGCCGCTGGAATACGCCGAGACACGCCGCAACATGGGAGCGGCCTACAAGGAACTCTCCGGCTCGCAAGACAGGGAAGAAAACCTGCTCAAGGCCCTCGAAAGCTACGAAGAGGCCCTCAAATACTCCCTCACCCTCAAGGCCCTCAAAGGCTGACACCTTAAATTCCCTGAGGGAACCTTTTTGTAAAAAGGTTCCCTCAGACTCCCTCCAAAAACTTTTAATGCGAGTTGGTTTCCCCCTGTTTTGCCAAGGCAAAACAGGGGGAAACCAACTCGTATTGAAAGTCTTTGAAGGGGGTCTGGGGGAAACTTTCTACAGAAAGTTTCCCCCAGGATATTTGAATACCCGTCGCCATATCCGGCGGGCCTAATCGGTTTTTCTTTGCTTACTTTCTTTTTTTCCAAAAAGGAAGTAAGAGGCTTCGCGGTAGCCCTGGGCTATGGCATGGGCGGCGCGGCTGAACTCGAGGAATCCGACGTCCACTTTCGGCGCTATGACGAGGTCGGGCCGGTCAAGCCGCAGCCTGGTCTCGCATATCTGCCGTTCCATGATATAGATGGAGTCGACGAGGACGTCGAAGATATTGGGCGTGCCCTCGTCGGACAGCCAGCGGCGTATCTGGTCTACCGCCCTGATGTTGAGGCGGCCGAGCCGTTTTTCGAGCTCGACGAGTATGGCGGGTCTTGTGGGGGCGTCGGAGGCCGGGGGCGTCCGGGCGGCGCGTCTTTCGCCGCCGCGTCCGGCGCCGCCGGGCATGGGATCGACGGCTATTATGTAGCCGGCCCCCATCTCGCGCACGGCGCTCACGGGCACGGGGTTGACGATGCCTCCGTCGGCGAGCACCATGGAGCCGTGTCTTACGGGAGTGAAGATTCCGGGTATGGATATGCTCGCCCTTATGGCCTCTATGAGGTCGCCGCTGCGCAGGACCACCTCTTTGCCGCTTACAAGGTCAGTGGAGACGGCGGCGAAGGGGATGTCCAGCTCTTCGATCTTCGAGGCCTTCACGTGGCTTCTGATGAAGTCGGCGACCTTTTTGCCGTCTATGAGGCCCGAGCTGGGGAATACGATGTCGAAGAAGCCGAGTATCTGGCGCCAGTCGAGCCCCATGGCCACCTTTTTGAGCTCGGCGAGTCCGCCGGAGGCGTAGACGGCGCCGACGAGCGCGCCCATGCTCGTGCCGGCGATGAAATCCACCTCCATACCCGCCTCGTCCATGGCCTCGAGGACGCCGATGTGGGCCCAGCCGCGGGCAGAGCCTCCGCCGAGGGCGAGTCCCACGCCACGGCCTTCAGCGCCGGGCGCGGTCTTTCGGCCTTGCCGGCCCCGCTGCGGCCCAGGACGGTCCTTCATGCCGCGCAATCCTTTATGCCCCGGGGGCTGCTTCAGGTGGGCACCTTCTCCCAGTCCTTGAGGAAGCGTTCTATGCCTATGTCTGTTAGCGGATGGGAGGCGAACTGGCGCAGCACCTTGAAGGGCACCGTGGCTATGTGGGCGCCTATCATGGCGGCGTCGAGGACGTGAAGGGGGTTTCTTACGCTCGCCACGATTATCTCGGTGGTGAATCCGTAGTTCTCGTAGATGGTCAGGACCTGTTCTATGAGGCTCATCCCCTGATGGGAGACGTCGTCGAGACGGCCGATGAAGGGACTCACGTAGGTGGCGCCGGCCTTGGCGGCGAGAAGGGCCTGGAGCGGCGAGAAGATGAGCGTCACGTTTGTCTTCACGCCCTCGGAGCTCAGGGTCTTGACGGCGGCGAGGCCTTCGAGGGTGAGGGGTATCTTGACGACGATGTTGTCGTGGATCCCGGCGAGACGGCGGGCCTCCTCGACGAGGCCGTCCCTGTCGCTGCTCACCGCCTCGGCGCTCACGGGACCGTCGACGACCGAGCAGATCTCGCGTATCACCTCCTCGAAGGGACGGTTCTCCCGGGCCACCAGCGTGGGGTTGGTCGTCACGCCGTCGAGCAGTCCCCAACCGGCTGCCTGGCGTATCTCGTCTATGTTGGCCGTGTCGATGAAAATCTTCATATCACAATCACCTCTCGGGATTTCGTGGCTCGACGGCCAAGACCGCCGGAGCCCGTTTTCAACAACCCCCAAAGCCGCCAAAAAACCTTGACTTGAGACGAATACTGTGAGAATATTTAAGAAATTCTGATTAATTACCTGGGGGAAACTTTCTGTAGAAGGGCCACAGGCCCACGTTTCCCCCAGCCCCCCTTCAAAGACTTTCAATACGAGTTGGTTTCCCCCTGTTTTGCCTGGCAAAACAGGGGGAAACCAACTCGCATTAAAAGTTTTTGGAGGGAG
>DRME01000033.1 GCA_011375175.1 Deltaproteobacteria bacterium
CTCCCTCCAAAAACTTTTAATGCGAGTTGGTTTCCCCCTGTTTTGCCAGGCAAAACAGGGGGAAACCAACTCGTATTGAAAGTCTTTGAAGGGGGGCTGGGGGAAACGTGGGCCTGTGGCCCTTCTACAGAAAGTTTCCCCCAGGGTAATTAATCAGAGCTTCCTTTACTCTCGACGCCGCTCATCTTCCCCCTCACTTCCTGCCGAAGACACGGACGCGGCCTGCGAACATCTCGACCACGTAAATCCTGTCGCTTTCGTCTATGGCGATGCGCACCGGTGTGACGAACCTTCGCACCTTGCCGCTCTCGTCGCCGAGCACGGCGAGCAGTCCGCCCGACCTGTCGAATACCTGTATGACGCCGAGGTAGCTGTCGGTCACGTAGACGCGGTCCCCGGAGTCCACGGCCACGCCCTTGGGCCTGAAGAACTGGCCGCGGTCAACGCCCCACCGGCCGATGTTATTTGCGAAGCGGCCGTCGGGGGTGACGACACGGACCCGCGTGTTTATGACGTCCACTATGAAGACGTAGCCCTCGGAGTCGACGGCCACGCTGAAGGGCCAGCGAAGCCCCTCCTTGAGCATGCCCATCTCGCCGAGCTCGGCGATGAAGGCCCCTTTGCGCAGGTCGTAGGTGAGAAGCCTGTGGTTGTCGTTGTCCACGATGTAGAGGAGTCCCCGGCGGTCGTCGACGGCCGTGTCGGTGGGGTCTGCGGGCATCTCTCCGTCCATGTCGATATGATAGAGGTACTCGCCGCCGGCGGTGAAGACCTGGACGCGGTGGTTGCCCGAGTCGGCCACGTAGACGCGGCCCCGGCCGTCGAGGCAGAGGCCGAGCGGGAAGTTGAACTCGCCGGGGTCGCCGCCGCCGCGGCCGAAACTCGAGAGGAGCCTGCCCTCGGGCGAGAAGAGAAGCACCCGGTTGTTGACACCGTCGAGGACGTAGACCGTGCCGTCGGCGGCGACGGCCACGTCGCTCGGATGCTTCATGGGGTCGTCGCGGCTCTCCAGGGTGAAGAGCTCGACGACCTCTTCGTAGCGCGGAGGCTGGGCGGCGCCGGCGGCCCCCAGCATAACAAGGGCTGAGAAGATGAAAAAGACGGTTGGAAGGATTGCGGTCTTGCGCATCAGTGGCGGCCCATCCCTCTTTGAATTACCCTGAGGGAAACGTGGGCCTGTAGCCCTTCTACAGAAAGTTTCCCCCACGGTAATTGAGCAAGGCGTCTGCGGCGCGGGGGCCGGACGCGCCCGCCGTCGCGGTACGCGGGCCCTGCGCCTTTAGGGAGAAGGTATCAGAAAAGACGGCGGCCTTCAAGGGAAGTCTGCCTTGAGCTTTCTGGTCTTGCCCTCCCGGACTTCCACCCCTTCGAGCACCTTCTCGGCGCCCATGTAGTGGACCTTGATGTCGTAGCTTCCCACCACGAGGTCCAGTTCCACCGGAAAGGTGACCGTACCGTCCACCTTTTCGGACGTACCGGCCTTGAAGACGTCGCACCACCAGAGAAGCTTGGGGATCCGTTTTACGCCTATCACCTCGTCGTCTCCGGCGAAGACATTGACCACCACCGAGCCTCTTGCGAAATTCATAGTCCTCTTAACCCTTTCGCCTTCCTTGACGTCCACTCCCCGCAGCCACTGCTCGGTGGTGCCGAAGCGGACCTTTACGTCGTAGGTGCCGGGGGGCAGGTGGAAGCGCGCCGGAAAGACGTTGGTGACGGCCACCTCCTCGTCGGTGCCGCTTTTGTAGACCCGGCACCCCCACTGGTAAGCGTAGCGGGTCCTTATGTAGTCGGTCACCTCCTTGCCTTCTTCGCGCAGGACCCTGATCTCGAGGTTGTAGCCCACTTTCTTCTCGATCCTGCCAAGCGCCCTGCGAAGCTCATCGACGTCATGGGCGTGGTAGAACCTGCCGCCCGTCTTGGAGGCGATACACTTGAGCTCTTCAAGCCCCCTCACGTCCTCCACGGCCAGCGCCACGGCATAGACGGCCGGTCCCTTCCCCCTCTCCGAGGCCCCGGCCACTTCGGCGCAGGCCTTCTTCGAGCATCCGTCGGCGCCGCCGCTCACGACGAGCACCACGTCGTCGGGACCGAGTCCCTTGACCGCCCGCACGAGGGCGTCGGAGGTGTGGGCCACGCCCTCGAAGGCCGGCCTCAGGGCGGCGAGCGCCTTCAAGACCCTGCGCCTTGACGTGACCCGCTGCGGCTTCGAGCCGCAGCGGCCCGCGCCGTAGCTCCAGAGCGCAAGGCCGTCGAACTTGCCGGCGTTGCGGCCGAGAAAGTCCCCGAGGGCCTCGACGGCGGCGTCGAGTCTGCTCTCGCCGTTTATGGGCTCGCCCATGGGCTCGGAACGGTCGACGACGACGACGAGCTCGCCCGCGTCCGCCGCGCCGGGCGCGGACAAAAGCAGCGCAGCGGCGCACAGCGCCGCCGCTGCCGCGACAAAGCGCCTACTTGACGACCTCGATCTCGAGCTCACTCTCCTCGACCTCCACGCCGCGGCGCTGCTTCTTGCCGGCCTTCTTCTTGCCGGGCAGCAGCATCTTGGGGATGTAGAACTCCTTGTACCTGTTGACCATGCCGACCACCTCGGTGCTGGTCAGGTCGTTTATCCTGTGGGGCGGATAGCCGACCTTGGCGAAAGGCAGGTAGGGCTCCTTTTTCGTGTGACAGCCGTCGCACAGAAGGGGCTGCTCGTTGACCCGCCTGTGAAAGGCCTTCTTCATCTTGGACTGCTCGGTGGGGCCGAGCAGGTCCTTCTTCTTTATGTACTCCTCGACGAAGGCGAGCTCCTTTTCGCCGTTTATGAACCTGAATATCCCCTTCTCGACCACGCCGGGGGCGATCTTGGCGCCGTAGTTGCCGTACTTGTCTATCTCCGTGGCCACGAGCCCCGGCGGGTTGCCTATGGGCTTGCCCGTGCTCTTGTCGTACCAGCGGAAGACCCAGGCGGGCTCGCCCCGGGCGGGCCTTACGTGGCAGGTCTCGCAGGCGAGGTAGAAGGCGTGCATGTTGAGGAAGGCCCTTATGGCCTTGGCCTTGTCGTGGGGCACGTCGCCGTGGCAGCGGATGCAGACGTTGCTCTTGTCGGGCTCGACGGTGAAGCCCACGTGGTGGAAGTGCCCCTTCACGTACTGTTCCTTGACGACCCTGTAGCCAAGGTCCGTGACGGCCGTCTTTCGCTGCTCGGCCAGCAGCTTCCTGAAGGCCTTCTCCTCCTCCGTGCCGGCGCCGTCGAACTCGATCTCCGCGATCTCCTCCTCGTGCTCCTCGTGGCCGAAGATAATGGGCGTTATGAACGTGCCGTACCATACGGTGAAGGCCATGAGCCCAAGGACGTAGAGTTTGTATACGAGCTTTTTGAGGATGCTTGTCATCGAGTCCCCTCCGGCTTAGTGCTGCGGCCTTATCTCGTCGGCCAGGCCCTCCTCCTCCATGACGCGCACGTACTCGTCGTAGTGCTCGTGTATCATCTCGTCCTCCGATAGGTAGCCCGTGAGGAAAACCGTGGCCATGGGGAACTTCTCGGGCGAGTAGTGGACGTTGTACCAGTGGACGAAGAAGAGGAACATGACGGCCAGCAGGGCCTCGTCGGTGTGCATGATATAAGCCGCGTTGAAGACGATGCCCGGCAGGTAGTGGCTCGCCAGGTCGCGCCACCAGAGGATGACGCCGGCGGGGCCGAGTATGGGTATGCCCCAGTAGGGGGCGAAGTAGTCGAACTTCTCCTTCCAGCTCATGCGGTCGTAGCGGGGCTTGCGGTCCGATATGAAGAGCAGGTACTTGAGATGGGTGAGAAGGTCCGTCAGGTCGCGCCGGCAGGGGACCATCTCCTGGCTCAGGAACTCCCGCACCACGTTGCCGGGCGTGAGCTCCCCCTCGTCGCGCAGCCGCCTTACGCGGCGCGTAAAGAAGAGGTAGAGAAAGTAGCAGGTGTGGTAGACGAAGAGTGCGAGCAGCACCGTGCCGGCGGCCCTGTGGATCATGGGGGCGAACTCGATGCCCCCCATGAACTCGTAGAGCGGCCCGGCCCACCAGGCGTCGTGGTAGCGCAGCGGAAAACCGGTGAGCGCAAGTATTATGACACAGGTGAAGAGCACCACGTGCTGGACGCGCTGGTGGAGCGAAAAACGGAAGAAGTACCTCTTGCCGTTCCTGTACACTATCCTCGGATACCTTTCCATAACCGAAACCTCCAGGGTAGAACCGCGCCGGCGGGGCCGCTCAGCCTCGGCCCGCGCCTCCCGGACCGCCGTCTCCGTCGCCGTGACCGGCCTCCTTGAAGAGCGCCGCCCTGGGAAAGAGCCTGCGCAGCAGCTCGAGGAATATGAAGACGAGGAAGAAGTACATAACACCGGCCATGAGGGCCTTGAAGAAGACGAGCATCCAGTACTGGAGCGGATACTTCTCCGGGTCGTAGGTCACGTGGACCTGGTAGCCGGCCAGGTTCTCGCCGGCACGGGGGTGGCAGTCCTCGGTGCGGCAGGTCCTTGCGACGTTGGCCTCGTTGACGGCCGAGGTGGGCGATATCTGCCCTTCTATGAGGTGGACGTTCTCGCCGTAGACGACGTGGCAGTCCACACAGTCCGGCGTGTGCTCCGAGCCGTGGCGGATGGCCTTGTAGTGGAAGGTCTCCTTGTAGGAGGTGACCACGTCGTCGAGCTTGTGGCGCCTGCGGAACTTCTCGTCGCCGTGGCACTTGGCGCAGATCTCCACGATCTCCCTCGGCGAGCGCGTCTTCTGCAGCCTCGACGTCACGTGTGTGTAGAAGATCTCGGCGAACTTGCCGGTGCGGTGGCAGGTCTTGCAGCGGCCGATGGCGCGCTCCGAGACGCCGTAGCTCTTGCCCTTGAAGAACGAGAGCGGCCGGTAGAGCGGCTCCTCGTGGCAGTCCTTGCAGCCCGGATAGTCCTCGGCGTACTTCTTGAGTTTTCCGTTCTCGTCGTACTTGCCGTGCACGCCCTTGAGCAGGATGTCCTCGATGGGCTGGTGCGAGAAGCGGCGCTGGCCCGAAGGCTCGACGATGTGGCACTCGACGGTGCAGTTAACGGGCCTTGCCGGCTCGTGGGGTATCTCGTTTATGTCGCGGTGGCAGTCGTTGCACTTGACCTTGGCGTGGGGACCGCTCTCGAAGAGGTTCTCGTTGATGTAGAAGAGACGGAACTTGCCGTCCTCGGCTATGCGGCTGAGTCCCCTGTACTTGTGGCAGAGCAGACAGTTGAGCTCGTCGGCCGCGGCCGCCGGCTCAGCGGACAGCAGGGGGAGCAGGGCGGCGAGGACGACGAGGGCCAGGAAGACAAAGGGAGTCTGGGACTTCACGGCTACCATCGAGGCATCCCTCCGGATGTTTTTGCGGATCTTTTTGTCGGGTCTCTCCCGGCCGCACGTAAATGGACCGCCGGGACGACGGCCGGACGCCCCCATATGCCGGGAAGACCCCGGGCCTCAAGCCGGGAAGTCGTCCCGCCGCAAGGAGTTCATAGGGCTGTCGGAGGAAGAGAGCCGGTCCGGGCCTTGAGACGCCGCCGCGGGCAGCGGGCTGGATGCAGCGGATTGCTTACCGTTTGTACCGCCGTCCACGCCCCTCACCGTCGGAAGATACAGAGTGAGAACGTACCGACAAGGCGTGCGTGATGGACGGCGGCGGAGGTCGGTCACGTGTCAACCGCCTTCCCGCTGCCGCGGGCGGCTCTACGGACGGGGCATCTGGTGGCGGTGAAATGCCCCGTCACGCAGCCTGTTGTCGAACTGCCGACCCGGAGGGTCGACGGCGCGGGCGGCTCCGCCATCTTCTCGGACCGCCTTCGGGGCCCGGCGCCGGACGACGCAGCCCTGAAAGCCGTCTGCGCCGCAGCCCCTCGGGCAAATCCGAGCTGACGAAAAAAGAACCGCCATTCGGCCTGATAAAAAGAGCAAGAAGCGTGCCACAACACTCCAGGGAGATGGACGCACCAGGAAATGCCTCTTCTTTCAAGGACTTATACGCACCGGTCAGCCGGCGGCCCCTCGCCTCCCCGGCCGCGCCGTCCAGGACTGCTGTCACAACACTATGACACAACCTGCGCGCATCAACGAAAAAAGTCTGCCTTTCCAGGCCCTTACGCCTACTTTCATCTTTTCGAGACACCTGTAACTTTTTTGTGACACAAAGCGGCCCGAACACGGCCGGCCCTTATGGGGGAAACTTTCTGTAGAAGGGCCATAGGCCCACGTTTCCCCCAGCCCCCCTTCAAAGACTTTTAATTCCCTGCGGTTCATCCCGATTTTGCAAGCAAAATCGGGATGAACCGCAGGGCGTTAAAAATTTTTGGAGGGAGTCTGAGGGAACCGGGGGTCTGTGACCCTTTTACAAAAAGGTTCCCTCAGCGCAATAAATCGGAGCTTCCTTATCCCTTCACGGTGGCGGCCCCGGCGCAAAGGTCCCCCCCCATTTGACAAGGCCGTCTCTTGCCGTTAAACTCAGTCATATCCGCCCCTGCCGGCCGAGGCATGCCGCCTCAAGGACCGCCCGGCCGACAGGCGGGACAGTCCGGCCCCTGACCTCCAGGCAGCCCTCTCTTCCCGCCGTCGCCGGTGGAGGAAGAGACTTTTTTCGAAACGCCCCTGAGTCGAGGATGCTCAATGACGACAGCGCCCGAGCCCGAAGAGGAGGGAAGAGGGGATGGACTCGACGAGATCGAGTCTGTAGGCAGCGCCGACGTGGTGGTGGGGATCGCCACCTACAACAACGCGGCGACGATCGGCCATGTGATGACGGCGGTGAGCGCCGGTCTGGCCAAGTACTTTCCGCAGCACAGGTGTGTTATCATAAACTCGGACGGCGGCTCAAAGGACGGGACCCCCGATGTGGTGCGCAACGTCACCATCGATCACCGGACCGTGCTCGTCGAGCACCCCCTTGCGCCCATCCACAGGATTTCGACGCCCTACCACGGCATTCCGGGCAAGGGGAGCGCGCTGCGCACCATCTTCGAGGCCGCCGTGCGGCTCGGGGCCAAGGCCTGCTGCGTGGTCGACGCCGACCTGCGGAGCATAACGCCCGAGTGGATACAGCTGCTCGTGGTGCCGGTGCTCCACCGCGGTTTCGACTTCGTGGCGCCGCTGTACAGCCGGCACAAGTACGACGGCTCGATCACCAACTCGGTCATCTACCCCGTGACGCGCGCTCTCTTCGGACGCAAGATACGCCAGCCCATCGGAGGCGAGTTCGGATTCTCCGGCTCACTGGCCGGCCACTATGTGAAGCAGGACGTGTGGCACACCGACGTCGCCCGTTTCGGCATCGACATCTGGATGACCATCGAGGCCGTGGCCTGCGGCTTCAACGTCTGCCAGAGCTACCTGGGCGCCAAGATACACAACCCCAAGGACCCGGGAAGCGACCTGCGCGACATGTTCGTCCAGGTGCTGGGCTCGCTGCTGGGGCTCATCGAGAAACACCACGCCCGGTGGAAGGACGTAAGGGAGGTCGCCGACGTGCCGGTCTTCGGGTTCAAGTACTTCGTCGCACTCGAACCGGTAAGGGTCAACATAGGGAACATGATAGGCCAGTTCAGGCTCGGCGTCGAGAACCTGGGGGAGCTGTGGGCCTCGGTCCTCGACGAAGAGACGATGGAAGAGCTCGAAGAGGCCTCGCGCGCGGCCGACGACACCTTCCGCATAAACGACTCGCTGTGGGTTAAGATAATCTATGATTACATACTGGCCTACCACCGCAGGACGATCCGGGCCAGGCACCTTCTGAGCTCGCTCATACCGCTCTACCTCGGCAGGACGGCGTCGTTCTGCCTCGAGGCGGCGCAGCTCAACAACGAGGAGGCCGAGGAGCTCGTAGAGCGCCTCTGCCTCGAATACGAAAGGCGCAGGACACGGCTTATCGAGGGATGGGAGGGGAGGTGAGGTCCACCATGGGCTACGACGCGGCGTCAGCTCTTTTGAAGGCCGTCTGGGGCGACGGCTTCTTCGACATACTCTTCGAGCCCTTCAGGCTCCTTCCGGCGAAGATGGTCTCCCTGCTGGCGCACCTGCTCGCCATGGCGCTGCTCGCCGCTGCGGGCGTGCTGGCGGCCGCCCTCGCGCGCATCGCCATCACAAGGCTCCTCGACGCCTTCGGGTTCGACGCCTGGAGCGAACGCGTGGGCATAAGCGACATGCTCAGGAAGGGGGACGTGAGGAGCCGGCCGGCGCGGTTCATGGGCCTCGTGGTCTTCTGGTTCCTCGTCACCGCCTTCGTGGTGACAAGCCTCGGCGCCATGGACCTCGAAGTGGTGGACAAGCTCGTCTCGCTGTTCTTCCTCTACCTGCCGCGCTTGCTTACGGCCGTCGTCATAGTGGTGACGGGCTTCATCTTCGCCGGATTCCTCGCAAGGGCCGCCCTTCTCGCCGGGGTGAACGCCGGCATGAGCTACGCGCGCCTCATAAGCGAGGCCGTCCGGCTTACGGTGACGCTCTTTGTCATCGCCATGGCCCTCGAGCAGCTCGGCATAGCGAGCGCAGTGGTGACAGCGGCCTTCTCCATACTCTTCGGCGGGGTGGTCCTGGCCGCGGCCCTGGCCTTCGGACTCGGCGGCAGGGACGCGGCCCGGAGGATCATCGAAGAGATGATGGAAAAGAAGAAGGAGGAAGACGAGGACGAGATGAAGCACCTCTGAGAAGACGGAGGCGCCTGCGGGGCGATGGGACCTCTCCGGGAGAGGCCCCATCGCCCGCGGTCAGAGCACCGAGACGAGGCGTATCTCGAAGGTCAGGTCCTTGCCCGCCAGCGGGTGGTTGGCGTCGAGCGCGATGTCTGCGTCCGTCACCTCGGTGACGCGCACGCTTATGGTTCTGCCGTCTTCCTGCGAGACCTGCAGGAACTGTCCGACCTCCGGGTCGAGATCGGGCGGAAGCTTGCTCTTGTCGACCCTGAAGACGAGGTCTTCTATGCGTGGACCGTAGGCGTCGTCGCAGGCGATCCTGCGCGTGCGCGTCTCGCCCTCTTCCATGCCGAGCACGGCGTCCTCGAACCCCTGGATGACCTCCCCGTTGCCGAGCGTGAACCTGAGGGGGTCCCTCTCGTGGGACGAGTCGAAGACGGTCCCGTCGTCAAGCGTGCCCGTATAGTGGACGCTCACGGTGTCTCCTGTCTTTGCCTGCGCCATATCTGTGTTCCTCCCGCTTTTCTGCCCGGGGCAAAATACGGCAAGCAGGCCACGAGACCACACTTCACCCCCGACGGTTTTCCCAACTATATAACGTTTCACGCCGGCCTGTCAACAAGATCGGCTCCGGCCCCAGGGGGACCTTCTCCCGACGGACGCGGCTCGCAGAGCGAGGGAAACTCCGATTAATTACCCTGGGGGAAACTTTCTGTAGAAAGTTTCCCCCAGCCCCCCTTCAAAGACTTTCAATTCCCTGCGGATCATCCCGATTTTGCTTGCAAAATCGGGATGATCCGCAGGGCGTTAAAAGTTTTTGGAGGGAGTCTGAGGGAACCTTTTTACAGAAAGGTTCCCTCAGTGCAATAAATCAGAGCTTCCCGAGCTGTTAATGTCCCCGCAGGCGCGCCTTCTTCATCGCAAGCCGTACTTCTTGAGCTTGAGGTAGAGGTTCTGGCGCCGTATGCCCGTAATTTCGGCGGCCTTCGACACGTTGCCGTCCACCCTCTTCAAGACGTCCTCGATGTAGAGGCGTTCGAAGGTCTCCTTGGCCTCCTGGAAGGGCATGGCCGAGTAGCTCTCAGGCGCCGCCGCGTCCTGGGCGCCGCCGCGTCCGGTCACATGGGGCGGCAGGTCGGCCGCGTCGATGGGACCGGAGCCCTTGAGGGCCACCACCCGCTCCACCATGTTCTCGAGCTCCCTCACGTTGCCCCTCCACTCGTAGGCCTCCATGGCGGCCAGCGCCCCGGCCGTGAACGGTCCCACGTCCTTGCCGAGCTTCTCCCTGAAGCGGTCGAGGAAGTAGCGGGCCAGAAGGGCGATGTCCTCGCGGCGCTCGCGCAGCGGCGGTATCTCGATGGGGATGACGTTGATACGGTAGTAGAGGTCCTCGCGGAAGCGGCCGGCCGCTATCTCCTCCTCCATGGGCACGTTGGCCGCCGTTATGAGCCTGAAGTCGGTCTTGCGGCGCACCGTATCGCCCAGGCGCGTGAACTCGCGCTCCTGGAGCACCCGCAGAAGGCTTGTCTGGAGCTTGAGACTCGTGCCCGTTATCTCGTCGAGGAAGAGCGTGCCGCCGTCGGCGGCCTCGAAGTAGCCGGTCGTCGTCTTCACGGCGCCCGTAAAGGCGCCCTTCTCGTAGCCGAAGAGCGTGCTTTCGAGGAGGCTCTCCGAGAGGGAGCCGCAGTTGACGGCCACGAACCTGCGGGAGGCGCGCGGGCTGTTCTGGTGGATGGTCTGGGCGATGAGCTCCTTGCCGGTGCCGGTCTCACCGTGGAGCAGGACGGTGGAGTCAAGGGGCGCGACCTTCTTTATGAGGTCGATTATGCGCCGCATCGCCTTGCTGCGGCCCACGACGGCGTCGAAGGAGAGGCTCTCGTCGAGTCTCTCCTTGAGGTATCGGTTCTCGTCGGAGAGGAACTTGTCCTTCAGGGCCCGCTTGACCGTGAGCTCGACTTCGTCAACGTTGTCGAAGGGTTTGGCCAGGTAGTCGTAGGCCCCGAGCTTCATGGCCTTGACCGCCTCCTCGACCGTGCCGTAGCCGGTCATCATGATGACCGCCACGGCGGGGTCGAGCTCCTTTATGCGCCGCAGCACGGTGAGACCGTCCATGCCGGGCATCCTCTGATCGAGCATCACGAGGTCCGCCACCGACGCCTCGAACTTCCTCAGGGCCTCGGGGCCGTCGACGGCCGTGAGCACGTCGTAACCGAGCGAGCCGAGGAGCTTGCTCAGGAGCTTGCGCGTATATCCCTCGTCGTCCACCACTAATATGACAGGCCTTTTCTCCATTCAACCTCCGTCGCTTCCGCCTCGTTGCGCCGGTTGCGCCCGCTAAACCCTGCCGTGAGAGGGTCACGGAGCCGCGGCTTCCCCAATATCTCCTGCGTGTCGGTCCGGCTGCCCGGCGGCTGCCTCCGGGGGCGGTCCCTGGGAGGCTCGGGCCGCAAAGGCGTAAAAAATCCCGCCTGGCGCGGCCCGAGCCTCCCAGGGACCTCCGAACATACCCCTACGAACAACATAACAAGGGACAAGGGGGGAACCGTGGGTCTGTGACCCTTTTACAAAAAGGTTCCCTCAGACTCCCTCCAAAAACTTTTTGTTTGCTCCTCGAGCCGCGTTGGTTTTCATGATCGCCGAGGAAACGAGGTTCTTTAGCCCAAGTTAAAAGTCTTTGAAGGGGGTCCGGGGGAAACTTTCTACAGAAAGTTTCCCCCGGCCTCAGCAGGCTTCGAGTTCTACGGGCAGTCGTATGCGAAAGACCGTGCCGCGGCCCGGCCTGCTCTCGGCCCACACCTTGCCCTTGTGCCGCGAGACGATGTTGGAGACCACGCTCAGCCCCAGGCCCGTGCCTCCGCTCGCCCGCTTGGTGGTGTAGAAGGGCGAGAATATGTACTGGAGGGCCTCCTCGTCCATGCCGGGACCGGTGTCGGCTATGGTCACCTCCAGCCACCCGTCGACGAGCGCCGTTGCGAGCCTTATGGTGCCGCCCCCGCCCATGGCCTCGCGGGCGTTGTTTATGATATTGAAGAATACCTGTATCATGAGGGTCCTGTCCACGCGCACGGGCGGGAGGCCGGGGGAGTACTCCTTGACGACCTCTATGTTCCGTTTTGCAAGGCTCAACTGTCTCTCGAACATGCGAAGCGTCTCGTCGAGCAGGGCGTTGCAGTCGAGGAGGTGGAGGTCGAAGCTTGCGGGCCTCGAGAAGTCGAGGAGCTTTTTTATGATGTCGCGGCACTCCTTGCCGGCCCTCACTATGGTCTCCAGTTCCTCGCGCACCGGGCTTTCGGGCTCCACCTGCTTGAGCGCCATCTGGGCGTAGTTGACCACGCCCACCAGGGGGTTGTTTATCTGGTGGGCGATCTCGCCGACGAGGCCGCCCAGGCTCGTGAGCTTGTCGAGCTGTATGACCTTCTCCTCCATCCTCTTCTGCTCGGTCACCACCTTGGCGTACTCGATGACGGCCCTCACGGCGCCGGTGTCGTCGAAGACGGGGAAGAGGGAGAGGCTGTAGACCTCGCCGGTAGCGGCATTGGTGAGCTCCAGCGAGCGCGCCCCCCTGTCGTAGAAGAGCCTTGCGGACGCGGCGCACTCGGCGCAGGGCCTGTCCTCGCCCTTGAAGAGCGCATGGCACTTGCGTCCCACCACCGGCTCGGGACCGAAGTGCGTGGCCGCGGCCCTGTTGGCCATGACGACGCTGCACTCCATGTCGCGGACGATGATGATGTCGGTGACGGCGTCGAAGACGGCCTTTATCTCGTCGCGGCTTCGGCGAAGCTCCCGTGTGCGCTCCTCGACGGTGCGCTCGAGGACGACGTTGAACTCCTTGAGGTCCTTGTAGAGCAGCGCGTTCTCCAGGGCCACGCCTATGCGGCCGCCGATGGAGGCGAGCATGGAGAGGCGGCGTTCGAGGTCGGCCGCGCGCCCGGGCGGATGGACGAGCTCCAGGAAGCCGAGCACGCGGTCCCTCGATACAAGGGGCACGCAGACCGAGCACCATGAGCTGTCCCGGAAGAGACGCGGCGTCGCCCCGGCCCCGCCGGCGCTTGCGGCCGCCGTGAAGACCCCCTCCGACGACAGGGCGCGGAGCCTTGCGGCGGCGTCGACCTCACCGGCCGACGAGGCCACGACAAAGCCGCCGTCCGCGCCGAGCGCCGCCCATCCGCCCCGCGCTCCCGCAAGCTCCACCACCTTGCGGAGCGCCAGATCGAGCAGCTCCTCCACGTCCAGCGAACGGCTCACCGTGGCGGCCACGGCGTTGAGTGCCGACAGCTCGCTGTTGAGCCTGCGCAGGCCCTCGTCCATGCGCCGCTGAAGCCGGTAGGAGCGGTAGAAGAGGCTGAAGAAGGAGACGTAGAAGAGCACGCCCCCCGCTGCGCTCATGAGCCAGACCGTCCTTCGCGCCCTTTCGAGGTTGCGGAAGAAGGTCGCCGAGCTCTTGTAGGCCGAGACGGCGCCGACGAGCTCGCCGTTCTCGATTACGGGTATGAAGATCTCGACGAGAGTGCCGTGGCCCTCCAGGTACGACTCGTCGCGGTCGCGCCGGGCCGTGAGCTCCACGGCCATCTCGCCGCGAAGGGCCCGCTCGAGCCCCCGCTTGCGCTTGAAGCTCCTTCCCACCAGGGCGTCGAGCCCGGCCCAGACCACGATCCCCTCGGTGTCGTAGGCCCGGACGTCCACTATCTCCGGTATGCTCTCGATCTCGCGGAAGACGCCGGAAAAACGCTCCTCGCTGGGCACGGGATAGTGGAAGTCACGGGCCGAGAGCCTCTGGCGGACGATGAACCTGACGAAATCGGTGGTGATTGCGCCGTCGCGCTCGAGCATGTTCCTTTCGAGGTAGTGGGAGAGGACGGCGCCGGCGAGGACGACGAAGAAGACCACCCAGAGCAGGCTCAGGATGGAGAACTTCTGCATGATGTTGAGCCGCCCGATCATAACAGGTGGATCATATCACAGGGCGCCGCCGCGACGGAAGCCCCCGAGTGTCGGCGCCGGGCCGGGGAAGGCTGCGGCTACCTCCAGGGGTACTTCTCCCTCGAAATGGTGCCGTGGAAGTACTTGTAACGGAAGAGACCGTCCATGCCGTGGCAGTCGGTGCACAGCGCCGATTCGCTGCGGCTTCGCAGGAAGCTGTTCGTGGCCTGGCCTTCGGTGTTCCTGCCGGGACCGAAGCCCTTTCGCACGGCCGACCACCGGTGCGGGTTGTGGCAGGTGGGACAGCTTATGAAGCCCGCCTCGGCGCGGGAGCCGTCCTCGCTGAAGACGGGGAAGCTCACCTCGGCCCTGCCCCGCTCCTTCTTGATCTTGTCGGACGAGACCATGAGCACGTCCTTGGGATGGCGCAGCTTGAGCGGCAGCTTGTGCTCGGCGAGACGGCCGTCGCTGTGGCAGCTCCGGCAGAGCCGCTCGAGCATGTCCTCGCCGGGGCCGAGCTTGCGGGCCCACATGTAGCGTTTGGTCTCGGCGTTGTGCACGTAGTGGCACTGGCCGCACACGCCGCTCTCCTTTATGGTCTCGCCCTTTATGTTGACGGCCCTGCGGGCCGTGACCCTCAGGTCGTGCTCGGTGGCCAGGATGTACTTCTTCTCTTCGTGGCAGTTGATGCAGAGCCTCGGTATGGCGGCGGCCTTAATGCGCAGGAAGCTGGTCGTGCCGTCGCCCTCGCTCTCCTTCCACGCGCCGCTCTGGCGGTTTATGTCGTCGGGGTCCCACTGGTGGGGGTTGTGGCACGTAAGGCACACGACCCTGCCGCCGCGCCCCCCGTCCTCCATCGTGTCGACCGGTCTCGCGTCGGCGGTGTAGAGGGGCAGTGTCGTCGCCTTCCGTATCGCGTCCGGGGGCTCCACGCCCACGGGATGGGAATTCTCGCCGACGGTCTTGCTGCGCGCCACCGAGTCCTCGCTGTGGCAGGAAAAACACATATCCTTGACCGTGTCTTCGAAGCCAGCCAGCTCCCTTGCCCAGAGCCTGGGACCCGTGCCGTTGTGGGGCACGTGGCACGGGCCGCACATGCCGGCGTCATCGACCGTCTGGCCCATGACGTTCTTCTCTTCGGGCGCCGAGTTCTCGAGGTTGTGCTTGGTGAGCGCCACGGGCCGCTTGTCCACGTGGCAGTTGCGGCAGAGCCTCGACCCCGGCTTGTTGGCGATGCGCAGGAAGCTCGTCGAGCCGTCGCCCTCCGCCTTGGCGGCGTCGCCCGGGGGCTTGTAGGAGGGGTCGTCGCCCTTCCAGACGTGGGGATTGTGGCAGGTGGCGCAGGTAACGTTGCCGTCCACCACCTTGCGGCCCTTGTCGTCGTAGAGCGGCAGGGGACGGACGCCGAGCTCTGCGAGCGGGCCCTTGAGCATGTACATGAACTTGCTGAGCCATTCCCCGGGGCGCGCCAGGATATCGACGTTCGATATGGGGACACCGACGGGGTGCGAGGGCTCCTTTACGGTCTTCTTCAGCGCCACGCCGTCCTCGCGGTGGCAGGAGAGACATAGGTTCGAGATCGGGTCCCTGCCGCCGTCGATCTCGCTCCTGGCCCACAGCCGCACGGACTTTCCGTTGTGGGGGACGTGGCAGGCGCCGCACACGCCGCTGCGCCCGGCGGGCTCGCCGTAGGCGTTGGTGGCGTTGCGGGCCGTTATGCGCAGGTCGTGCTTGGTGTCGAGGACCGTGGTCTTGTCCCTGTGGCACCGGGCGCAGAGCCTGCTCTCGCCGGCCGCCTCCACGCGCAGGAAGCTGTTGGTGCCGTCGCCCTCGATCTTGGGCCCGCCGCGCTCGTCCCGGTCGTCGGGGTCCCACTGGTGGGGGTTGTGACAGCTTATACAGACCACCAGCCCCTTGTCGCCCCGCTCGCTTCGCGCGCCGGAGGCGGTGAAGAGCGGCAGATCGGTCTCAACGCCGAGGGTCTCGATGTCGCGGCCCGTGGGGTGGGAGTTCCCGCCCACCGTCTTCCTGCGGGCAATGGAGCCGCTGCTGTGGCAGCCCAGGCACATGCGCTCGACGATGTCGTCGCCGTCGGCGAGCCTGCGGGCCCACATGCGGGGACCGGCGCCGTTGTGCGGGAGGTGGCAGGCCCCGCAGGCGCCGCTTCGGGCGGGGCGCTCCTTCCATATGTTGCGGCTCTCGGGCGCCATGACGACCATGTCGTGCTTGGTGTCGAGGACCTCGGTCTTGTCCCTGTGGCAGTGGACGCAGAGCTCGCTGCGCACGTCGGCGGGCTTGCGCAGGAAGCTGTTCGAGCTGTCGCCCTCGTCGTCCCTGCCGCTTACGCGCGTGGGGTCGCGGGCGTCCCAGCGGTGGGGGTCGTGGCAGGTGGAGCAGACCACCTTGCCCTCGTCCTGCCATCCGCTGCGAAGACTCTCGCCCGTGTAGAGCGGCAGGTCGGTGCTTATGCCGAGCTTCTTGATATTGCGCCCTATGGGGTGGGAATAGCGGCCGATGACCTTTCTCTTTGCAAGGCCCTCTTCGTTGTGGCACGAGACGCAGAGTTTTTCCATGGGGTCTGCGCCGCCCGCGAAGCTTCTGGCCCACATGCGGGGCCCGCCGCCGCCGTGCGGGAGGTGGCAGGCCCCGCAGGGCCCGCTCTCGGCCGGGGTCTCGCCCCTTATGTTGGTGCTCTCCGGCGCCATGACGGCCATGTTGTGCTTGCTCGTCACCACCGGTTTCTTGTCGTCGTGGCAGGCCCTGCAAAGCTGCGAGTCCTTCTTGGAGAGGAGCAGCAGCTTCTTGTCGGCCCCCCGGTGCGGCGTGTGACAGCTCTGGCATACGATGGCCCCGTCGCTGCCGACCCGGCCGCCGAAGCTTCGGGTCTTCTCCGGCAGGGCCACCTTCCGGGACGTGACGTTCACGGGATGGGTCCCGAGGCGTTCGGCCTCGACCCTTCCGGCCACGTAGCGGTCTATGTGGCACGAGCCGCAGAGTTGGGAGTCGCTGTTGTCGCGGCGCAGAAAGCTCGTGGCCGTGTCTCCCTCCACGTCCGGGCCGCCGCGGTCGGCCGGGTCGCCGGGGTTCCAGCGGTGGGGGTCGTGACAGGTGACGCAGACCACGCGGCCCCTGGGGCCCGCGCCGGCGCGCGCGCCGTCGGCCGTATAGAGCGGCAGGTCCGGGTCTACGACCACGCCCGCCTCCCTGACCGGTCCTTCGCCGTCGCCCCCCGCGTGACAGGCCGTACACCTCCTGCCCGTTGCGTGGTGCTTTCCGGCGGCCACCTCCTCGTCGGTAAAGAGCGGGACGTCTTCCCTGAGAGGGAGATCGAGCCCGCCGATCTCGGCGCCCACGGGATGGGATATCTCGCCCACAAGCTTCTTCTCCGCAGGCGCGCCCTCGCCGTGGCAGGCGCGGCACATGCGCTCGAAGACGTCCGTGCCCTCGCCGAGACGGCGCGCCCACATGCGCGGGCCCGTGCCGTTGTGGGGCACGTGACAGGCGCCGCAGACGCCGCTGCTACGCGCCGTCTCGCCGAGGACGTTGGCCGATTCGTCGCCGGCCGAGGCGAGGTCATGCTTGGTGGTGCGCACAAGGCGCTTGTCGGCGTGACAGGTCACGCAGAGTCCGCTACCCGCGCTCGCCCGCCGCCGCAGAAAGCTCGTGGAGCCGTCGCCCTCGTCGTCGCGGCCCGAGAGGCGCTCCGGGTCCGCGGGGTCCCACTGGTGGGGGTCGTGGCACGTGGCGCAGACGACGCGGCCGCCGTCACCGCTTCCGGCCTTCTCTCCGTCGAGGTCGTAGAGCGGCATACCGGCCCCGGCAAGGCGCGCCTCCAGCGCCTCCACGTCGTCCGTGAGCCCCTCGAGCCCGGCGGCCACGGGATGGGACCTCGGACCGATGGTCTTCTTCGGCGCGACACCCTTTTCGTCGTGGCAGGAGAGACAGAGCCTCCCGATGCGGTCCCCGCCCTGCCGCGCGTCGAGACGGCGCGCCCACATCCTGCGTCCGTCTCCGCCGTGGGGCCTGTGACAGGCGCTGCAGACGCCGGCCTCGGTCACCGCCTCGCCCCTTATGTTGACGGCCTCCGGGGCCGTGAGCGCCAGGTTGTGCTTGCTCTTCTCAACCGGCGCCTTGTCGCCGTGACAGGTCTTGCAGAGCCCGGAGTCGGCCCTCGTGCCGAGCAGTATCTTCTTGTCCACGCCGTTGTGGGGCGTATGGCAGCTCTGGCAGATGATCTCCCCCTCCGGTCCCGTGCGCCCGCCGAGCTCGCCGCTCCTTGCGGCCACGTCGATCTTCTCGCTCTTTATGTTAACCGGATGGGTGCCCATGCGCGCCGCCTCGGCGCGGTCCGAGGCGTAGCGGTCGGCGTGGCAGGCGCCGCAGAGCTCGGAACGCAGGTTCTTCATGCGCAGAAAGCTCGTGGCCGTGTCTCCCTCCGCGTCGGGACCGCCGCGGTCGGCCGGGTCCTCGGGGTTCCAGCGGTGGGGGTCGTGGCACGTGGCGCAGGTGACGTTGCCGCTGTCGCGGCGCGCGCTGCGGCGGCCCTCGCCGTCGAAGAGCGGAAGCCCCACCTCCACGCCCAGCTCCTTTATGTCCCTGCCCACGGGGTGGGTGAACTCACCGACCAGCTTCTTGCGGGCCGGACCGTCCTCGGCGTGACAGCTCCGGCAGAGCCTCTCCAGGGGGTCCTCGCCGTCCCGCAGCCTGCGGGCCCACATGCGGGGTCCCTCGCCGTTGTGGGGCACGTGGCAGGCCCCGCAGGGGCCGCTCTCGGAGACGGTAAGCCCCATGACGTTCTTCGAGTCGGCCGCCACGAGCCCCATGTCGTGTTTGCTCCCCGCCACGGTGGCCTTGCGCCTGTGGCACTCGGTACAGAGCCCTTCGCTCGCGTTGGCCCTCTTGCGCAGAAAGCTCGTGGAGCCGTCGCCCTCGTCGTCGCGGCCCGAGACCCGCTCCGGGTCCGTGGGGTCCCACTGGTGGGGGTCGTGGCACGTGGCGCAGACCACGCGCCCCCTGTCGCCCCGGCCCGTCTTGACGCCGTTTGCGTAAAAGAGGGGCAGCCCCACCTCACCGTCGAGTCCGAGCCGCTCGATGTCGCGGCCCACGGGGTGGGAGCGCGCGCCCACCGTCTTCTTCGAGGCGAGGCCCTTATCCCGGTGGCACGAAAGACAGAGCTTCTCCACCGGGTCCTCCCCCGGGCCGAGGGGGCGGGCCCACATCTTCTGTCCCCTGCCCCCGTGCGGCACGTGGCAGGCGCTGCAGGGACCGCCCTCCCCCGCCTTCACGCCCCGCACGTTGGCCGAGTCCGGCGCCATCTCGGCCATGTTGTGCTTGGAGAGGGCCACGGGTTTCTTGTCGTCGTGGCAGGTCATGCAGAGGGCGGAGCCCGTGTTGTCCCTGACCAGTATCTTCGACTTGGTGGGCGAGTAGTGGGGCTGGTGGCAGCTCTGGCATATGATGGCGCCGTCCTCGCCGAGCTTCGAGCCCAGAAGCCTCGTCTTGGCCGGCAGGTCCACCATGGAGGAGGTGACGTTGACCGGGTGGGTGCCGAGCCTGGATGCCTCGGCGCGGCTGTGGGCGTAGCGGTCGGCGTGGCAGGTGCCGCAGAGCTCGGAGTTTGGGTTCTTGACGATGAGGAGCTTTTCCTCGGGCGCGCCCTTGACCCTGTGGCACGACTGGCAGATGACGCGGCTCTGCCCGGTGCCGAAGCGGCCGCCGAGCTCGCGGATGCGCTCGACCGGGACCTTTACGTCCACGGGCTTTACGAAGAAGGGGTGGTTGCCCTCCTCGGGACCGGTGGACTTGTCGAGGTGGCAGGCGACACAGATGGCCGAGTTCTCCATGCTCTCGCGCAGGAATATGACCTTGCTCTTGTCGGCCATGTGCTCCCAGCTTCGGCCGTGGGCGCTGTGGCAGGTACCGCAGTAGAGCTCGCCCTTGTTGCTGAGCGGAAAGATCATGGTCCCGTCCTTGAGCCTCGGGATCCTGACCTTGTTCGAGGGCTTGACGAATACGGGATGGCGGTGTTTCCGTTCGTTGAAGGCGAAACGCGAGTCGTTGACGTAGCCGTCGTGGCAGGTGAAGCACAGCCTCTCGGTGGAGACCACGCCTATGCGGCCCTTGATTATGACCGGCCCGCTGGGGAGCTCGATAAGGGGCGTGACGCCCTCGCGCCTGAACTCCTCGAGCCACGATATGTGACATATGGAGCACTCGCGCTGGGGCGATATCTCGCGGGCCGAGGCCCGGCCGGGCGCGAAGAGGCCGGGGGGAAGCAGGAGGAGCGCCAGGGCGAAGGCCGCCGCAAGCCGCCCCGCCGCCCCACGGCAGTCCCGCCCGCGGCGGCTCTCTTTCCGACGGTCCCTGAACATACCCTCACTTCAGGCCGTATACGCCGACTCTGTTGTCGAGCATCTCCACCACGTAGAGCCTGTCGCTGCCGTCGATGAAGAGGCCGGCCGGAGAGGTGAAGCGGCGGATGCGCCCCTCGCCGTCGCCGAGGATGTGGAGGAGCCCGCCGTACTCGTCGAAGACCTGTATGACGTCCATGTAGCTGTCGGCCACGTAGACCCGGCCCTCGGAGTCCACGGCCACGCCCTTGGGCCTGAAGAGCTCTCCGGGCAGCACGCCCCAGCGGCCGATCTGTCCCGCGAACTCGCTCTTGTCGATGTTTATGACCTGCACCCGCGTGCCGAGCACGTCGGCCACGTAGAGCCTGTAGCCATCACGGGCCGCCGTGGCGGGGTAGCGGAACTGGTCCTCCCCCCCGCCGCGCTCTCCCCAGCGCCGAAGGTAGCGGCCGTCCCTGGAGTAGACGAGCACGGCGTGGTTGGCGTTGTCGCTTATGTAGAGGAGGCCGCGGTAGTCGTCGACCACTATGTCGACGGGCCTGGGCGCGGCGAGCCCCTCGGGCACCTTGAGCGCCGTCTCGGAGAGGAACTTCCCCGAGGGATCGAAGACGACGACCCTCGCGTTCTTCGTGTCGCAGACGTAGATGCGGTCCGAGGTGTCGATGCCGATGCCAACGGGCGTGTCGAAGGCGCCGCCGCTCTCGCCCTTCTCGCCGAAGCTTCGCAGGTAGCGGCCCCGGCCGTCGAAGACCGCCACCCTGTTGTTCACGCCGTCGAGGACGTAGATGTTGGAGCGGCTGTCGACGACGAGATCGGTGGGCAGCGAAAGGGGCTCGGAGGCTGGGGCGGTGACGTAGAAGAGAAGCTCCGCCGGGCGCAGCTCGAACCCCCAGGCGGGCAGGGCCGCGCAAAG
>DRME01000034.1 GCA_011375175.1 Deltaproteobacteria bacterium
CTCCCTCCAAAAACTTTTAATGCGAGTTGGTTTCCCCCTGTTTTGCCAAGCAAAACAGGGGGAAACCAACTCGTATTGAAAGTCTTTGAAGGGGGGCTGGGGGAAACTTTCTACAGAAAGTTTCCCCCAGGCAATTGAAGGGGTGTCTTTCCCGCGTCCGTTGCCGTGGGGGCGGTTCCCTGGAGGTTCGGGCCGCAAAGGCGTAAAAAGATCCCGCCTGGCGCGGTCCGAACCTCCAGGGGACCGCTGCATATACGAATACAGGGGCCTGGGGGAGACGCGGGCCCGCGACGAGGCAGATCGGTCTGCGGCCGACGGCGGCCCTGACAAAAAAAGAGAGCCTCCCCGCCGGTACGGCGGGGAGGCTCTCTTTCTTCTCTTTCGTGCAGGTCCGCTCCCGGCGGCGACCTTCTCTTCGGGACGAGGGCGAAGGCCTCCGAGTCTCTTTTCTCTTCTCTCAGGGAACGCCGCCCTGAGCGGCCCGCATCGGCTCACGCCCCGTCGGAGCCGGACCGGCGGGCTTACTCACCGCCTCACGGTCCGTCTCCGCGCGGGAGTTACGGCCGGCCCACACCCGCGTCAGGCGGCCTTGCGCTCCTTCTCTTCCTTCGCCACGGTGACGTGCACCTTGCGGGGAAGCGCGGCGCCCTTGGCGGGCATGGTGATCTCGAGTACGCCGCCCTTGTACTCGGCATGGACGTTCTCCGTGTCCACGCCCTCGGGCAGGGTTATGGTCCGCTCGAAGCTGCCGTAAGAGGTTTCGCAGAAGAGGTACTCGCTCTCCTTCTCCTTCCTCTCCGACTTCCTCTCACCCTTGATGGTGAGCATGTTGCCTGCAATGGAGACGTCGATGTCCGCGGGATCCATACCGGGCAGATCGGCCCTCACGTGCAGCTTGTCGCCTTCGAGGTAGCTTTCCACGGTGGGGTACCACTGACCCTTTGCGAACTCAAGACCGAAACCGCCGGTAAGTTTCCTGAAGAGGTCTTCCATCTCGCTCTGGAGAGTGGAGAGCTCCCTTACGGGGTCCCATTTCTTGAGTCCAAACCGCATCGTTCTCACCTCCATTCAAGGCTTTCGCCCTCGTCTTGCGCGCGTTGAAGGGGGTATCGCCCCCCCTTCTACTTAAAGTATAGGTCCATGCCGGCGCCTTGTCAAGCGGCTGTGTTGCGAAAAAAAGAGCAGTCTTTACAAGGAGTTGGACTCGAAGGCTCAGAGGGGGCAGACGAGGGCCCTCGAGGCGGCGACCCTGTTCTTGCCGGCTCGCTTGGCCTCGTACATGGCCATGTCGGCCTGCCTTATGAGGGCCTCGATTACGGCCTGGATGTTCGGGCCGGGCACGACGTTGGTCTTGAGAGAGGCGAGCCCCACGCTGCAGGTGACGGCCCCCTTCACCTCCACCGTCTTTCCGCCCGGCGGAAGCTGCTCGACACGGAAGGTGTAGGACTCGATGCGCGAGCGGACCCGCTCGGCCAGGAGTGCGGCCCCGCCGCCGTCCCTGCCTGGCAGGATGACGACGAACTCGTCGCCGCCGTAGCGCGCCGAGACGGCGTCCACCCCCGCGAGCGCATCCATGAGGAGGCGGCCTATCTCGCGGAGCACGCGGCTTCCCGTCAGGTGTCCGTAGGAGTCGTTGACGGCCTTGAAGCCGTCGAGGTCGAGGAAGAGGAGGCTCAGCGCCCTGTCGTCCTCCACGGCCCGGCGCGTAAGGTCGGTGAGTCTTTCGTAGAAGTAGCGGTCGTTGTAGAGGCCGGTGAGGTCGTCCCGCTTGGAGAGGTCGGCGAACCGCTTGGCGTCCAGCGAGCTCTGGATGAGCACCGACGTGTAGCCGGCGAATATCCTGAGCAGTTTCAGGTCCCTGGAGTCGAAGTTCACGCGGCCTATCCTGTTTATGAGCTCGATGACGCCGATGGTGACGTCATGGATCTTGATGGGAGCGCAGATGATGGACTTGCTCTCGAACTTGGTCATCCTGTCGATGGCCGGGTAGAAGACGCCGTCGTGGCGCACGTCCTCGCTTATGTAGGGCTTCCCGCTGCGGTATGTCCAGCCGGCTATGCCCACGTCCACGGGCATGCTCGTCTCCATGAGCTTTTCCGAGGCCCGCCCGAAACAGGCCACGAAGTAGAGCCTGCCCGAACCGCTTCCCCGCCTCTTGAGCAGCGGATCGTCGAGGAGGATGGTGCCCGACTCGGAGGGAACGAACTCGTTGGCCCAGGTCAGTATCTCCTTTAGGACGGTCTTCAGGTCCACCTCGAGCGGCGAACCGTCGCTGCGTCTCTTGCGCTCGAGGATCCTCCCGAGTATTTCGTTATGTGCGATCTGAATACGCACCGTCTCCCCCCGCGACGGAAAGCCCCGATTCATCGCCCTGGGGGAAACTTTCTGAAGAAAGTTTCCCCCAGGCCCCCTTCAAAGACTTTCGATACGAGTTGGTTTCACCTGTTTTGCCTGGCAAAACAGGTGAAACCAACTCGCGTCAAAAGTTTTTGGAGGGAGTCTGAGGGAACCTTTTTTCAAAAAGGTTCCCTCAGGGTAATTAATAATATCCCATGCACCGGCGGCGGGCAAGGACATTTGTCACAGGCCGTCGCGGCGGTCTGGGGCGAGGGGCTCCTGGCGCAGCGGCATCTTCACGGTGAAGCGCGTTCCCTGGTGGGGCCTGCTCTCCACCGAGACGCTGCCGCCGTGGCGCTCGACCATCTCTTTTACCAGCGCCAGTCCAAGGCCCGTGCCTTTCGTGGTCTTGGCCACGTTGCGGCCCCTGTAGAATTCGTCGAATATGCGGGGCAGTTCGTCGGGAGGTATGCCGATGCCGGTGTCGCTCACGTCTATGCGAAGGCGGTCCGCCTCGGTGGCGGCCCGTATCGTCACGGCGCCTCCGTCGGGGGTGTACTTGAGGGCGTTGGCGACGAGGTTTATGAGCACGTGGAGGAGCTGTTCGCGGTCGGCGGTGATCTCTTTCGGGGCCGTCGAGGTGTCGACGACGATATTGATGCGCTTGTCCTCCTTCTTCGCCGCCGCCAGGGCGAGGGCCTCTTCCACGAGCGGCGCTATCTCCACGGGCTGGAGGCTCAGGAACCGGGCCGAGCGCATGCGCGAGAGGTCGAGAAGGTCCTTTGCGTAGTGGTGGAGGTATTCGAGCTTCCTGCCCATGCGTTCGACGACTTCCCTCGCCTTCGGCTCCAGGGGGCCTGCGTACCCTCCGAGGAGGACGGAGATGAGGCTTAGCGCCGAGGCGAGCGGGCTCTTCATGTCGTGGGCCACGACCCGCACGTACTCGCTCTTGAGGCGGTCCTTTTCGCGCAGCTCGGCGAGCGCCGCCTCGAGCTGGCGCGACTTGGCCCGCAGCTCTTCCTCGCGTTCGGCCAGTCTCTCCGATATGTTGGAGGCTATGTGGGTGGTGAAGAGTATGGACGAGGCGAAGACGAAGTAGAGGACCAGCAGATACCTTCCGTCGCTGTGGACATGGCGGGGAAAGAGGTCGCCGAAGGGGTGGTGGGGCGCAGCGCCCGCGTACTCGGCC
>DRME01000035.1 GCA_011375175.1 Deltaproteobacteria bacterium
AGTCGCTCTACTCGGTAGACGGCTGATAAGCCTTGGGGTATAAATGAGCTTCAGCGGCTTTAAAGCCTGGAGAATACGGAAGGAGACAGGGCCATGCTCAAGCTTTTGGCTTTCACGATAGGCGATCCCTTTGACAAGAAGTCCTTTTCAGGCTCCAATTTCCAGCTGTTCTCCACCATGAACAAGCAAGATATACTCGCAGATGTCTTCAATACGGACTTGGAAGGCATTGAAAAGATTCTGTGTGCCCTGCCGTTCTTCTCTTTCAACAAGAAAAAGTGGCGCCAGCAGTACAATCTCAGCAGGAGCGCCTTTGACAGGCGCAGCCGTAAAGCTGAAGGCCTTATCAAGAGCTATCACGGCGACTTCAACAGCCTCTTTCAGATAGGGGCGACTTTCTCGCTGCCTGCCTACAGTGACAAGCCCTGTTTCTGCTTCTGTGATGGCAACATATACGCCTCTTATCATGGTGGTAAATATTCACATGCATCCTTGCTCTCCGGGAGAAGGTACGCAGAGGTATTCGAGAATGAAAAATCGGTATATGACAACTGCCATATCATATTCACCTTCGGCGAGTGGCTCGTCGAGTCTTTTGTCAAGGGCTTCGGTGTCCCCGAAGAAAAGGTCGTACCGGTCGGCGCAGGTATAAATCTGGAGAACCTTCCCGATATAAAAGAGCGGGAGTATGACATGAGAACCATACTCTTTATCGGGAAAGAGTTCGAGCGTAAAGGAGGCGAAACCGTTGTAGAGGCCTTTCGGACCGTCAGGAAAGAAGTCAAGGATGCGAGGCTTCTCTTGGTTGGGGCCGATATAGACATTGATGAGGAAGGAATAGAAGTTGTAGGTTTTGTCAACCCCAATAGTCCTGAGGGGATCAAGAAGCTGGCGGACTTTTATATGGCGGCGTCGGTCTTTGTCTTGCCGTCCTTTTATGAGCCTTTTGGTATTGTCTTCCTGGAAGCGATGCACTTCATGCTTCCCTGCATCGGCAGCACACGCTGTGCCATGCCGGAGATAATCGATGACGGACAGACCGGTTTCGTTGTGGAGGCAGGAGACCCTAAGGCTCTTGCTGAGAGGATTATCACCATTTTGAAAGACGAAAGCCTTGTGCGGGACTTCGGGATGGCCGGACAAGAGAAGCTGAGGAGTAAGTATACGTGGCACAATGTCGTTGAAAAGATAAAGGCAAGAGCCGGCGCGCTGGTTTCCAATGGTCGTTAATGGGGAAGAGGGTCGAGTCCAGAGATTGCAATGATGACTGCCATTATGGACAGATGTATGGACACATGGAGTTGTAAATGCGGATACTTTACCATCATCGCACGCAGGGAAGGGGTGTTGAGGGTGTCCATATACGTGAAATCATAAAGGGTCTCGAGAGACTGGGCCATGTGGTGGAGGTCCTCTCGCCTCCCGGTGTGACGGTGGGTGGCGCGGCCTCGCAGAGCGGCACGAAGTCGGGCCTTGTCAGGACCCTGAGCCGCAGTCTGCCCGAGATAGCCTTCGAGGCCATGGAGATGGCCTACAACTTCAACGCCGCAAGGCGCATGGCGTCCATGCTCTCGGCAGGGACATACGATCTCATCTTCGAGCGTTACGCCATATTCAACTGGTCGGGCGTCTCCAACGCCCGCCGTTTCGACGTGCCCATCATAATGGAGATCAACTACACGTCCTACACGCCCCTTGCCCGCAGGCGAAGCGCCCTGCTCAAACCCCTGGCCCACGCCCTGGACCGCCGCGTCCTGAGGAGAGCAGACGGCTTCACCGTCGTCTCCGGCTGGCTCAGAAGACACCTTATCGAGCTCGGCGTGGACGAGGATAGGATAATCCTTCTCACCAACGCAGCCGACCCCGATGTCTTCACCCCCGAGGTCCCGGGCGGGCCGGTGAGGGAGCGCCACGGTCTCGGCGGCTCGTTCGTCATAGGCTACGTCGGTGGCTTTTACAGGTGGCACGGCCTCGACTTCCTGCTCGACGTCTTCAAGCGCCTTCTCGACGACTGTCCCGAGGCGTCTCTGCTGCTCGTGGGAGACGGTCCCGAAAGAGAGGGGCTCAGGCGGCATGCCGAGCGGCTCGGAGTTGCGAACAGGGTGTGCTTCGCGGGCAACGTGCTCCATGACGACCTGCCGCCCTATATCGCGGCCTTCGACATAGCCGTGCTTCCCGACTCGAACGAGTACTGCTCGCCCATGAAGGTCTTCGAGTACATGTCCATGGCCAGGCCGGTGGTGGCCCCTGACCTGGAGAACCTGAGGGAGAGTTTCACGAGCGGCGTGGAGGGCTTGCTCTTCCGGCCCGGAAGCGACGCATCGCTGCTCGAGGCGCTGGAGACGCTCTACCGGGACAGGGAGCTTCGCCGGACAATGGGCGAGCGCGCCAGGAGACACGTGCTCACCGAACATACATGGCTCGGCAACTCGAGGAAGATAGTGGACCTCTACGAAAGGATAACCGCAGGGAGATGAAGATAACCCCACGTATTATGAACTGGATAGCGCGCAACAACAGTCTTGTTGTTGCAGGGGCGGTGACCTTCACCATGCCGGAGCGCTTCATGAAGGCCCTCTATGCAAACAACGCCGACAAGTCCTGGTTCGACGGCAGGGCCTGTATGACCGTCTCCTTCGACTGCGACTACCCGGAAGACGTGGAGGCCATACCGCCGCTTCTCAAGATGCTCGACAGATGGCCGTTCAAGACGAGTTTCGCCTGCGTGGGCCACTGGATAGAGAAATATCCCGACGAGCACAAGCAGATAGTCGATCACGGCCACGAGATAATAAACCACACGTACTCGCATCCCGACAACGAGCTGCTGAACCCGGGGCGCAAGTTCCGCTATATCTCCAAGGACGAGAAGAGAGAGGAGATAGAGCGCTGCCACGAGGTCTGCGCGCGCGTGCTCGGCTGCGAGCCCTCTGGCTGCCGCATCCCCCACTTCAAGAACCTCTTCACTCCGGAGATATACGGGATACTGGCGGAGCTCGGCTACGCCTACTCCTCGTCGACGTGGCTCACGAACACGACCTCCTTCGGCATGCCCTTCCGGGCGGACCACGGCATAATCGAGTTTCCCCTGAGCACCTGTCCCTCCCATCCGTTCACGGTCTTCGACACGTGGCACTCGCTCAACACGCCGCGGCTTCTGCACCGCATAAAGCACCGCGGGCCGGAGAGCTACATGGAGCTGTTCAGGACGCTCCTGGCCATGGGCAGGGCCACGGGCTCGTACCTCAACATCTATATCGATCCCCTCGATGTGAGGAAACTGAGCGGTTTCGAGGCGATGCTGGAGATGCTCGTCGACGACGACATCATGGTATGCACCTACGATGAGTATATCAAGAGGGCCTACAGGGTGATCGAGCGATGACGCGGCGCCCCTTGAGGATAGCGACCGTCTTCGGCACGAGGCCGGAGGCCGTGAAGCTCGCCCCCGTAATATGGGAGCTTCGCCGGAGCGAGGGCTTCGAGACCATGGTGACCGTCACGTCCCAGCACCGCGAGATGCTGGATCAGCCCCTCGAGATATTCGACATCGAGCCCGACCACGACCTCAACATCATGCGTCCCGGCCAGGACCTCTTCGACATAAGCGTGCGGGCCCTCGAGGGACTTGGACGGCTCTTCAAGGAGAACCGCCCGGACTGCGTGCTCGTCCAGGGGGACACGACGACGACTTTCATAGGGGCGCTTGCGGCCTTCTACCTGAAGATTCCGGTCGGACACGTCGAGGCGGGCCTCAGGACCGGCAACAGGTACTCGCCCTTCCCGGAGGAGATGAACAGGAAGATAACGACCTCCATAGCGACCCTCCATTTCGCCCCCACCGAGAGGGCGAGGGAGAACCTGCTGGCCGAGAACGTGGCGCCCGAGGATGTATACGTCACCGGCAACACGGCCATAGACGCCCTCCTGTGGCTCATAGACAAGAGGGAGTGCAACCTCGAAGAGGCGCTGGGACCGGAGGTCTCCGCGAGGACCGAGGGGAGGTTCATCCTCGTCACCACCCACCGCCGCGAGAGTTTCGGACGCCCCATGCGCAACACAATGGAGGCCGTGGCGGAGATCGCCTCCATGTTTCCCGACGTCTCCGTCATTTTTCCGGTCCACCTCAACCCCAACGTGAGGCGCGAGGCCTTCGCCCTGCTCAAGGATGTGGAGAACGTCTTTCTCCTCGAACCGCTGGACTACCATACCTTCGTGCACCTCATGAACCGATGCTCCGTCATACTCACCGACTCGGGCGGCATACAGGAGGAAGCGCCGTCGCTTGGCAAGCCGGTGCTCGTGCTGCGGGAGAACACGGAGCGGCCCGAGGGGGTGGAGGCCGGAACGGCCAGGCTCGTGGGCACGGACAAGGCCCTGATCGTCGATGAAGTAGCAAGGCTCCTCGGTGACGAGGACTATTACGCCTCCATGGCCGGGGCCCGAAACCCCTACGGCGACGGCAGGGCGGCCGGCAGGATAGTGAGCATACTGGCCGAGAGACTTTCGGCCCGGCAAACCGTGGGGAGTCGCCTTCGATGAAGATACTCTTTCCCTACATGGGCCGCTGGAAGGCCGTCAACTGGACGCGCTACCACTCGCTGCTAAACTGCATGGCCGAGATGGGCCACGAGATACTCATACTCCAGCCGCCGCCGCTGCGCTCCATGGAGACCAACTTCCAGGAGATTGACGTGGAGCTCCACCCCAACATTACGCTGCTGGACGTGGAGGTGAACCGCTTTTTCTGGGAGCGCGAGATGCCGCTGAACAAGCTCGTAAAGAAAGGTGTCTGCTCGCTCGCCTCCTTCCGCATGGCGAAGAGACTCGCCGCATCCGGCGGGTTCGACGCCGTGCTCCTCTACAACATCCCGCAGTACCCTTTTCTGCGTATCGAAAAGGGGGTAAAGATATTCGACTATGCCGACGACTACATGGAGATGCTCGCCCACGAGCTCGGCGCGCTCAGTAACCCCCTCCTGCTCGGGGCCGGCAGCCGGCTTCTCGACAGGATGGTGAGGGAGTCGGACATAGTGCTCGCCGTCTCCCACATGCTGGCCGCCAAGATCGACGGCAACGTCGAGGTCATCCCCAACGGCGTGGACCTGAAGAAGATCGAGGCCGGCCTGGAAAGGCTCGACCTGGGGCTTGCAAGACCGGTGGTCGGCTTCCTCGGTGCCTTCGAATACTTCATAGACTTCGACGTCATACTCGGCGCCGCATCGAGGCTGCCGCACTGTACGTTCCTGATGGTGGGGACGGGGCGCGAGTGGGAGCGGGTCTCGGCCGAGGTGCGGGGCCGGGGACTTGAGAACGTGGTCCTCACCGGCGGGGTGCCTCATGCAAAGGTCTTCTCCTACATCGACGCGATGGACATCTGCCTCAACGTCTTCAGGAAGATACCCATCTCGCACAACGCCTGTCCCATAAAGCTCTTCGAATACCTGGCCATGAAAAAGCCCGTAATCAGCACCAGGCTCGACGAGCTCCGCCACATAGACAGGGACTTCCTCTTTTACGCCGACAGCGCAGAGGAGCTCGCCGGGCGTGTCGAGGAGATACTGTCGGATCCGTCGCGGGCCTCTCTCCGCGCCGAGCGGGGCTACGCCGAGACGGCTGCCAACTTCACCTGGCAGGGTATCGCCGAAAGGCTTCTCTCCGTAATCGAGCGCGCCGCGGGGGGCTGAGAGGTGGAACTGGCCGCCGCTTTCTTGGTCCCCGCACTTCTCGGCTGCGCCGTCGTCTGCCTTCTTGCGAGGAGGAAGAATATCCACATCTGGGCCGTGCCCTACCTCAAGGGGCTGGCTGCGAAGAGGCCGCCCCGTGAGGGGCCGGTCCACGTCATGCTGGCCGTGGTGGACCACTACGAGCCCTACTGGAACGGCGCTTCGGCCTCCACGGCGCGACGCCGCGTGGAGAGGTGGGTCAGGGAGTATCCGGCCGTGGCCTCCCGCTTCGCGGACTCGGCGGGAAACCGGCCGAGGCATACCTGCTTCTATCCCGAGGAGGAGTATGACGGCGCCATAATGGACATGCTCGCCGGGCTCAGGGACGGGGGATTCGTGGATGTGGAGATACACCTCCACCACGACGGCGACAGCGCCGAGGAACTGCGTGAAAAGCTACTTCGTTTCAAGTCGACGCTCCATGAGCGCCACGGTCTCCTGCGGCGCGGCAACGACGGCGATCTCCTCTACGGCTTCATCCACGGCAACTGGGCGCTGTGCAACTCCAGACGCGACGGCAGGTGGTGCGGCGTCGACAACGAGCTCGTCGTCCTGCGGGAGACGGGCTGTTACGCCGACTTCACCCTGCCGTCGGCGCCGAGCGAGACACAGACATCGAAGATCAACAGCATCTACTACGCAAGGGACATTCCGGGAAGACCCAAGTCCCACGACCGCGGCGTGGACGTGGAGGCGGGGCTGGCCCCGTCGGGAGACCTCATGATAGTGCAGGGGCCGCTCACCCTCGACTGGCGGCGTCGCAAGTGGGGCCTTGCGCCGAGGATAGAGAACGGGGACCTGAGCTTCGACAACCCGCCCGCGCCGCGCAGGGCGCGGCTCTGGGTGGAGTGCAACATACATGTGAGGGGCAGGCCACGGTGGATATTCGTGAAGGTCCACACCCACGGCTGCCAGGAAGACAACATGGAGATGCTCCTCGATGGCGGCGGGCTCGCCTCCCTGTACCGGTGCATGGAGGATGGCTACAACGACGGCGAGCGGTTCAGGCTCCACTATGTGAGCGCCTGGGAGATGTACAACATCATAAAGGCGGCCGAGGCCGGCGAGGACGGCGACCCTTCGAGCCTGAGGACCTATCTGACGGAGCGCGGGTGACGTTCCGGCCGCCTTGCCGCGGTGCCGCGGAGCGCGGCCGGAACGCAGGGTATCTGCCTTCTACTGTACGTCCAGGAGGAGGGGGGCGTTGGGCACGGTCTTGGTGCAGATGTCGGCGGGACAGGGATTGCCGAGGTATTCCCAGATATAGGAGGTGAGGGTTATGGGACCTCCGTAAAGACCCGTTCCGGGCGCGCAGAAGCCCCTCTTCGTGTCGTTTGTGGGAGGATAGGCCCCGAGCGGCGGAACGTTGGAGGCCGAAAAGTCTTTTTTAATCTGGTCTTCGTAGGGCCACGGCCAGAGCGGAACGTTTGTAAGCTGGTCATAGCC
>DRME01000036.1 GCA_011375175.1 Deltaproteobacteria bacterium
CCTCAGACTCCCTCCAAAAACTTTTAACGCCCTGCGGATCACCCCGATTTTGCAAGCAAAATCGGGGTGATCCGCAGGGAATTAAAAGTCTTTGAAGGGGGTCCGGGGGAAACTTTCTACAGAAAGTTTCCCCCGGTGCAATAAACCAGAGCTTCCTTAGGGTAACTCCGATTAATTGTCCCGGGGGAACCGTGGGGCTGTGACCCGTGGGTCTATGGCCCTTTACAAAAAGGTTCCCTCAGTGCAATCGACGATGTGGAAAGGGGGTGATGTTCATGGGTCTTCCTGTATTGTCCGACAGTCTCCAGGACTACCTTGTGAAGATCAGCGCCTTTCCCGTCCTCAGCCGCGAGGAGGAGCACGAGATCGCCGTCCGCTACTACAAGTACCGCAACATCGAGGACGCCCACAGGCTCGTGACCTCCAACCTCCGCTATGTGGTGAGTATCGCCCTCGAGTACCGCAAGTACGGCTGCAGGCTCGCCGACCTCGTCCAGGAGGGCAACATCGGCCTCATGACGGCCGTCAAGAAGTACAACCCCTTCAAGGGCACGAGGCTCATAACCTACGCCAACTGGTGGATACGCTCCTTCATCCAGGAGTATATCCTCCGCAACAGGAGTCTCGTCAGGCGCGAGGTCAAGGCGCTGAAGAAGAAACTCTTTTACAGGGCCCCCCTGGGCGAGGCCCTGCCGGAGTGCGCCGGCGGCGGTTGCGTCGACGCCGCCGACCTTTCGCTCGACAGCCCCCTCGGCGACGACGAGACGACGCACCTCGATATGCTGGTCGACAGGACGCCGGGCCAGGAGGACGCCCTCGCCGTGCGCGAGGAGCGCTCGCTCGTCAAAGGCGACGTCGTCAAGGCCTTGGCCCACCTCAACGACAAGGAGCGTTTCGTGGTCGAAAGGCGCGTCATGGCCGAGAAGCCCGAGAGCCTGCAGTCCTTGGGCGAGACCATGGGTCTTACGCGCGAGAGGGTCCGTCAGATAGAGGGGACGGCTCTCAAGAAGCTCAAGAAACGGCTCGCCGGCAAGCGCTCCGCCGCGTAGCGAGCGTGCGCCCCGGCGGATCGCCCGCCATCCCTTTGCCCCCCTACAGCACTTCACAGTACCGGACGGCAACGCAGCCCCGGCGGCTCCACGCCCCGCCGGACCGGTGCCGGGCAAGTTTTCCCTTTACAACAAAGTTGCCGGAAAGTATCATGTCTCCAGTCGAAAGGCCTTGCGGTATGACGGAAGGAGTCCCCGGACCCGGCGGCAGACCGACGGTAGCCGTCATAGACAGGGATGCCCTCAGGCACAACTACAGGGAGCTGCGGCGGCTGCTCGAACCGGGCACGGCGATGATGGCCGTCGTCAAGGCCGACGCCTACGGCCACGGCGACGTGGAGGTCTCGCGCGTGCTGGAGGAGGAGGGCTGCGAGTTCTTCGGCGTGGCGCTGTGCGAGGAGGGGGTTAGGCTCAGGGAGGGGGGCGTAAGGGCGCCCATAGTGGTGCTCGCAGGCGTCTACGCCGATGAGCTCGACGCCCTCTTCGACTACGACCTCACGCCCGTGGTCTTCGACCTCCGGATGGTGCGCCGCATCGACGCCGCCGCGGCGCGGCGCGGCGTGCGCAGGAAGGTCCACGTGAAGATCGACAGCGGCATGGGCAGGCTCGGCCTCATGCCCGGCGAGGTCGCCTCCTTCTTCGAGGCCCTCGGCGGCTGCTCGGCCGTGGAGCTTGAGGGCGTGCTCTCCCACCTGGCCGAGGCCGAGTCGCGGGACGGCGCCTACACCAGGGCGCAACTGTCGGTCTTTCTCGAGGCCGTTGAGACGGTCAAGGCCGCCGGGTGCGACCCCGGACTCCTCCACATAGCCAACAGCGCCGCCATCGTCGCCTCTCCGGCCTCGAGACTCGACCTCGTGCGCCCGGGCCTCATGCTCTACGGCGCCTATCCCGGCGAGGACTTCCGGGGCAAGGTGGCGCTGCGGCCCGCCATGGAGCTTCGAAGCTCCGTCCTCCAGGTAAAACGCATAGCAAGGGGCTCGCCGGTGGGCTACGGCAGGACCTTCACGGCCGTCCGCGACACTACCGTGGCCGTCATCCCCATAGGCTACGGCGACGGCCTGCTCCGAAGCCTCTCGGGCCGCGGCGAGGTGATCGTAAGGGGGCGGAGGGCCCCGATCGTGGGCCTGGTCTGCATGGACCTCACCATGGTCGACGTGACGGCCGTGGAAGGCGTGGCTCCCGGTGACGAGGTGGTGATCATCGGCTCGCGCGCCGGCGAGTCCGTCACGGTCGAGGAGGTGGCCCGCCGGGCGGGGACCATACCCTACGAGGTGCTCTGCAGCATCTCCGGACGGGTCCCGCGCCTTTTCGTCTGAGCGCGCGGCCCGGGAGGCTCTCGCTTGAGGAACTATCTCGAAAGGCTCGGCAAGGCGGCCGAGGACTTCATTACCACCGTGGGCGAGATGTTCATCATGCTCGGCAGGGCGCTCGCCTACGCCTTCACTCCGCCCTTCAAGTTCCGAAACCTCTTCCGACAGATGGAGTTCGTGGGCGTGCAGAGCCTCTTCGTCGTCGTGCTCACCGGCTCGTTCACAGGCATGGTCATGGCGCTGCAGAGCTTCAACGCCCTCAAACGCTTCGGCGCCGAGAGCCTCGTGGGGCCGACCGTTGCGCTCAGCATGGCCCGGGAGCTCGGCCCCGTGCTCACGGGGCTCATGGTCACGGGCCGGGCCGGCTCGGCCATGGCCACCGAGCTCGGCACCATGAGGGTCACCGAGCAGATAGACGCCCTCTTCACCATGGCGCTAAACCCCGTAAAGTACCTCGTCTCCCCACGCATAATAGCAGGCATCGTCATGCTGCCGGTCCTCACCGTGGTGACCGACTTCGTCGGCGTCGTGGGCGGCTACCTCGTGGGTGTGAAGCTTCTCGGCATCAATCCCGGCGTCTACATCGGCAGGACCGTGGACTTCGTCACGGTCAGCGACATAATGAACGGCCTCACAAAATCGGTCTTCTTCGGCCTCATAATCTCGCTCATAGCATGTTACTACGGATTCTACACCAGCGGCGGAGCCGAGGGCGTGGGAAGAGCCGCCACAAAGGCGGTGGTCATGGGCTGTGTCTGCATCCTCATCTCCGATTACCTCCTCTCGACCCTTCTCTCGTAAAGCAGCGGCCGGGGGCACGGTATAAGGGAAACTCTGATTAATTACCCTGGGGGAAACTTTCTGTAGAAAGTTTCCCCCAGACCCCCTTCAAAGACTTTCAATACGACTTGGTTTCCCCCTGTTTTGCCTGGCAAAACAGGGGGAAACCAAGTCGCATTAAAAGTTTTGGAGGGAGTCTGAGGGAACCTTTTACAAAAAGGTTCCCTCAGTGCAATAAATCAGAGCTTCCTTGATAGACTCGTCGGAATATGATAGAAATTATTGATTTGAAAAAGAGCTTCGGCTCCAAGGTTGTGCTTGACGGCGTCAACCTCACCATAGAGAAGGGCGGCATAACGGTCATAATCGGCCGCAGCGGAGAGGGCAAGAGCGTGCTCATAAAGCACATAATCGGCCTTCTCAGGCCCGACTCGGGCCGCATACTCCTCGACGGCCGCGACATAACCGCCATGGACGCCTACGAGTTCAACGCCGAGCTTCGCCGCTTCGGCATGCTCTTCCAGAGCGCGGCGCTCTTCGACTCCATGACGGTGGGCGAGAACGTCGCCTTTCCGTTGAGAGAGCACACCGACCTGCCTACGGCCGAGGTGAGGGATATCGTCTCCGAGAAGCTGCGGCGCGTGGGGCTGGTGGGGGTGGAGCACATGATGCCGGCCGACCTGAGCGGAGGGATGAAAAAGCGTGTGGGTCTTGCGAGGGCCATAGTCATGGACCCGGAGATAGTCCTATTCGACGAGCCCACGACTGGCCTGGACCCCATAATGAGCGACTCCATAGCCGACCTGGTCATCGACACCCAGCGGGCGCTCAAGACCACCTACGTGGTCATTACGCACGACATCCCCCTTACCTACAAGATCGCCGACACCATCGCCATGCTCCACGAGGGGAGGATAATCGAGAAGGGCAGTGTGGAGGAGATGAAGGCCACCGCCAATCCGGTGGTGAGGCAGTTCCTCGAGGGGAGGGCGCAGGGGCCCATCAAGGTCTTTTGACGAGGGGCCGGCGCCTTGGTTCGCGGCGGCGCGGAGACAACCGAGCTTTATGATAAGACTGACCCCAGAGGCCAAGGTGGGGCTTTTCGTGCTCGCCGGCATAACGCTGCTCGTCTACATGTCGCTTCGGCTCGGCGGCATCCAGTTCGGAGCGGGGGAGGGCTACAGGCTCGTCGTGCGTTTTCCCAGCGCCGCCGGACTCGACAAGGGCGCGAGCGTGCGCGTGGCGGGCGTGGAAGTGGGCAAGGTGGACGATATCGAGCTCGACAACAATATGGCCAGGCTCACGCTGCTCATCGACCCGGAGGTGAAGGTGGGCCGCGACTTCACGGCCGTGCTCAACACCAAGGGCCTTCTGGGCGAGAAGTTCGTTCAGCTCATGCCGGGCGCTCCCGGCGCCCCGCCGCTCAAGCCCGGCGAGGAGATCGTCAACACCAAGGTCTACGCGGAGATGGACCAGCTCATAACGCTTCTGAGCGACGTGGCCACGGACCTCAAGAGCGTGAGCTCCACGCTCGGCAAGGTGCTCGGCGGTCCCAGGGGCGAGCAGAGTCTGGCCAGCATAGTTAAGAACATAGAGGAGCTCACCGAGAGGGTCAACACGCTTGTGGCCGGCAACGAACGGCGCTTCAGCGACATAATGAGAAACCTCGACGACTTCACCTCCATGCTCAGCCGCGAGGGCCCGGGCTTCACAAAGAGCATCAAGGAGACCTTCGTGGGACTGAACTCCTCGCTCAAGAGCGTCTCCGACAACCTCAACGCCCTCATAGCCGACAACAAGGAGAACCTGAGCGCAGGCATCGAGAACCTGCGCAACGCCTCGGCCAGGCTCGAGGAGACGATGGAGACCATAAACAACCTCGCCACCGAGGTGGAGCCCGAGATAAAGGATACGGTGGCCTCCATCGGCAGCGTGGCCAGGAAGATAGACAGCGGCGAGGGCACCATCGCAAAACTCATAAACGACCCCGACACGCACGACAACCTCAACAGGACGATAAAGGGCATCAACCGATACCTCGACAAGGCCCGCAGCTTCCGCCTCCACGTGGGCTACCGCGGCGAGTACCTCCTCGACGGCGGCGAGACCAAGGGGTACTTCACCCTCAAGGTCCAGCCCCGCTCCGACCGTTACTATCTGCTCGAGGTCGTCGACGACCCGCGCGGAAGCCGCTCGACCGAGACTATAGAGACGAGCACGGCCGGAGCGACCACCACTGTCACGGAGACGAGGACGACCGAGGACCTCAAGTTCAGCCTCCAGATGGCCATGCGTTTCCAGGACCTCGTCCTTCGCGGCGGGCTCATCGAGAGTACCGGAGGGGTGGGGGCCGACTACTACCTCCTCGACGACAGGCTGCGCTTCACGCTCGAGGCCTTCGACTTCGACACGGAGCGCAACCCGCACCTCAAGGCGGGAGCGACACTGCATCTCAACAGGTTCCTGTTCCTCACGGCGGGCTACGACGACTTCATAAGCCGCAGCGGCATGAGCTCGGCCTATGTGGGGGCCGGTCTCCTCATCGAGGACGACGACCTCAAGTACATCTTCGGCAGTGCTCCTCCCATAGCGTTCTGAGGCGTGGAGAGGGGAGGCGGGAGAGCAGGGGAAGGACTCGGCGCCGCTTTCGACGTGGGGTCTACGACCATAGTGGCCTCGCTCGTGGAGCTTGCCACGGGCCGCGTCGAGGCCACGCAGTCGCGTCCCAATCCGCAGCGCCGCTGGGGCGCGGACATCCTGGCGCGGGTCGAGGCCGCCTCCAGGCCCGGCGTGCTCGCCGCCATGCAGGAGAGCGTCGTCGGGGCCTGCAACGAGCTCCTGGGACGCATGGCGGGCGGGGAGGCCGTCACCGAGCTCACGGCCGCAGGCAACACGGTCATGGAGCATCTGCTCCTCGGCGTCTCGCCCGCCGGGCTTGCGCGGCTGCCCTACAGGCCGGCGTTCAGGGAGGCCCGCCTCGTCGAGGCCCGGGATATCGGTCTTGAGGCCGCCCCTGGGGCCCTGCTCTACACCTTTCCCATCATCGGAGGGTTTGTGGGCGGCGACGCCGTGGCCGTCCTGACCGCGCTGGGGCTGGGCGAGGGGACGGAGACGGCGCTTGTGCTCGACATCGGCACCAACTCGGAGATAATGCTCGCCTGCCGGGGGGAGCTCTTCGCCGCCTCGGCCGCCGCCGGTCCGGCCTTCGAGGCCGGCGGCATAAGCTGCGGCATGACGGCCGCGCCGGGCGCCATAGAGGATGTTGTTGTAGAGGGCGACAGGCTGCGGCTTCGCACCGTCGCGGACGTGACGCCGAGGGGGATATGCGGCTCCGGCCTCGTAGCCGCCGCGGCTGCGCTCGTGGACGCCGGGGTAATCGAGGCCTCGGGCCGCATCCGCGACGCCGACGAGGTGGGGAGCAACCTCTCCTCGCGCATACGGAGCGGCGAGGACGGCAACAGCTTCGTCCTCTTCAGGGGCGCCGGCGGCGAGGTCTCGCTCACCCAGGGGGACATAAGGTCGCTCCAGGTGGCCAAGGCGGCCATAAGGGCCGGCGTCGAGGTGCTGCTGCGAAGAGCCGGCGTCGACGCCGACGCCGTGGGGACCGTCCATGTGGCCGGGGCCTTCGGCAGCCGTCTGCGCCCCGATGCGCTGGCGGAGATAGGGCTTATCGGGAGGGCATGGACGGGGCGGGTCAACCTCGCGGGGGACGCGGCGCTCGAGGGGGCGGTGAAGGCCCTGGTCAGCCGCGAGGCGAGAACCCGGGCCGAGAGGGCGGCGGCCGCCGCGCACTACGTCTCCCTCTCGGGCAGCGCCCCCTTTGAAAGGGAGTTTATAAAACACATGGACCTTTGCAGCGGCTGAGGGGGCCTTTCGGCGCAAGGGCCTGCCCCGGCGGAAAAAACCGGAGCTTCCAGAAGGGGAGGGAGATGAAGAAGGTAAGAAGGGCGATAGTCAGCGTAACGGACAAGTCGGGGATCGAGGACTTCGTAAAGAGGCTCGAGGCCGCCGGTGTCGAGATAATATCCACGGGAGGCACGGCCGAGCTCCTCAAGAAGGCCGGTGTCGACGTCATACCGATCTCGGCCTACACCGGTTTCCCCGAGATGCTCGACGGCAGGGTCAAGACCCTCCATCCCAAGATACACGGCGGCATACTGGCCATGCGCGACAACCCGGAGCACCGCCGCCAGATGGAGAGCCACGACATACTGCCCATCGACATGATAGTGGTGAACCTCTACGCCTTCGAGGAGACGGTGGCCGGCGGCTGCACCCTCGAGGAGGCCATCGAGAACATAGATATCGGCGGCCCCACCATGATAAGGGCGGCGGCCAAGAACTTCAGGGACGTGGCCGTCGTGACCGATCCGGCCGACTACGACGCCGTGATGGAGGAGATGGAGCGCAACGGCGGGGCGTTGTCCGAGGCCACGCGTTTCGAGCTCGCCAAGAAGGTCTTTTCGCTCACGGCCCGCTACGACGGCGCGGTCTCCAACTACCTCACCGGCCTCGACGGCCCGGCCGCCTTCCCCTCGACGCTGACCATGCAGTTCGCCAAGGTCCAGGACCTGCGCTACGGCGAGAATCCCCACCAGGCCGCGGCCTTCTACCGCGAGGGCCGGGGCGGGGGGCTCGCCGACGCCGTCCAGCTCCACGGCAAGGAGCTCTCCTTCAACAACATACTGGACCTCCACTCGGCCATGGCCCTGGCCTCGGAGTTCGACGCCCCGGCGGCGGCCATCATAAAGCACAACAACCCCTGCGGCGCGGCCTGCTCCGAGGCCGGTCCGGCCGAGGCCTACCGCAAGGCCCTGGAGTGTGATCGCAGCTCGGCCTTCGGGGGCATCGTGGCCTTCAACAGGCCCGTCACGGCCGACGTGGCCCGCGAGCTCTCCGGCATATTCCTCGAGGCCGTCATCGCGCCGGGCTTCGACGACGAGGCCCTGGATATACTCAGGAAGAAAAAGAACATAAGGCTCATGGCGGCGGGAAAGGGGGGCAGGCTCCCGGAGCCGGACGGACGCCTCGACATAAAACGCGTCTCCGGCGGCGTGCTCGTCCAGGAGCCCGACCGCCCGGAGCCGCCGCGGCTTCGCACCGTTACGAGGCGCGAGCCCACGGCCGATGAGCTCGAAGGGCTCGCCTTCGCCTGGCGCGTTGCAAAGCACGTGAAAAGCAACGTCATCGTGCTCGCCAAGGACGGCCGCACCGTCGGCATAGGCGCGGGCCAGATGTCGCGCATAGACTCGACGAAGATCGCCGTCATGAAGGCCGGTGACGCGGGGCTTGACGTGCGTGGCTCGGTACTCGCCTCGGACGCCTTCTTCCCCTTCCGCGACAACGTGGACCTGGCGGCGGAGAACGGCGTGACCGCCATAATACAGCCCGGCGGCTCGATCCGCGACGACGAGGTCATAGCCGCCGCCGACGAACACGGCATGGCCATGGTCTTTACCGGAGTGCGCCACTTCAGGCATTGATAGCGCTGAGGGAACCTTCTGGAAGGGGACGCGGTTCCTTGTCGGACCCGTGGACCGTTGTCCGCGTGGCGCTCCCCGGGAGGTTCGGTCCGCAAAGGCGTAAAGGATCCCGCCTGGCGCGGACCGAACCTCCCGGGGAGCGCCACGCTGGTGCGAGCGCATGAGGGGGGCCGGGGGAGACGCGGGCCTGTGGCCCTTCTTGAGAAAGTTTCCCCCGGGGCGATTAACGGCATAAGGAGGACGTTCGAGGTCGATGAAAGTGCTTGTCATAGGCGGCGGGGGCCGCGAGCACGCCATTGTGTGGAAGCTCGCCGCGAGTCCGCTTGTAAAGAAGATATACACGGCGCCGGGCAATCCCGGCACGGCGGCCCACGGCGAGAACGTGCCGATAGCGGTCGACGACATCGCTGGGCTCGTGGACTTCGCAAAGAGGGAGGCCGTGGACCTTACCGTTGTCGGTCCGGAGCTGCCGCTGACGCTCGGCGTAGCCGACGCCTTCAGGGCCGAGGGGCTGAGGATATTCGGCCCCACGAAGGCGGCGGCGGCGCTCGAGGGGAGCAAGGCCTTCAGCAAGGCGCTGATGACCAAGTACGGCCTGCCCACGGCCCGCTACCGCGAGTTCACCGACCCCGACGAGGCGCTGCGCTACGCGGAGGGCGCCGGGGGACCGGTCGTCATAAAGGCCGACGGCCTGGCGGCCGGCAAGGGGGTCCTCATCTGCTCCACCGTGGACGAGATGATCGTGGCCGTCGACTCCCTGATGAAGAAGAAGGTCTTCGGCGAGGCCGGCGAGAGGGTCATAGTGGAGGACTTTCTCGTCGGCGAGGAGGCCTCTTTCATAGCGGTCACCGACGGCCGATGCGTCGTGCCCTTAGCGCCGTCGCAGGACCACAAGGCCATATACGACGGCGACGAGGGACCCAATACGGGCGGCATGGGCGCCTACTCTCCCGCGCCGGTGGTGACGGCGGAGCTCGAAAGGGAGATAATGGAGCGCATCATGGTGCCGGCCGTGCGGGCCATGGAGGAGGAGGGGCGTCCCTACAGCGGCGTGCTCTATGCGGGGCTCATGATGACCGACGAGGGCCCCATGCTCCTGGAGTTCAATTGCCGTTTCGGCGACCCCGAGGCCCAGCCGCTCATGGCGCGCCTCGAAGACGACCTTGCCGAGCTGCTCATGGCCTGCGCCGAGGGCGGCCTCGAGGAACGGACCCTGTCGTGGAGCGAGAAGACGGCCGTATGTGTCGTCATGGCCTCGGAGGGCTATCCCGGCGAATACGAGAAGGGAAAGCCCATCTCCGGACTCGAGGAGGCCGCGGCCATGGAGGACGTGGTGGTCTTCCACGCCGGCACGGCCGAAGAGGACGGCCGCATAGTGACGGCCGGAGGGCGCGTGCTCGGCGTGACCGGCCTGGGCGCCGATACGAAGGAGGCCATAGAGCACACCTACCGTGCCGTGGAGAAGATAAGCTGGGACGGCGCCTACTACCGCCGGGACATAGGACTGAAGGCCCTGGGAAGGTGAGGGGGTGAGGGCTCTGCTCCTCGGTCCGCGTTGGATTTTGCGGGGCGAACTTTCTGAAGAAGGGCCATGGACCCGCGTCTCTCCCGGCCCCTTGTACGCTGTGCGTGAGTTCGAAAGAGGGCGGCCCCCGGCAGGTCGGCTCGCAAAGGCGTAACATCCCCGCCTGGCGCGAGCCGACCTGCCTGGGGCCGCCGTGCCGCCGGCGCGGGGGGAGCCCGAAGAGGATCTAAAGAGCTTTGGAGCGGACTCGAATGAGGCCTTTCCAAATGGTGCGCCAAACAAACATGGGAGGAAGACGAGATGTCGGAGCCGCTTGTAGGGATAGTGATGGGCAGTGATTCGGACCTTGCCGTGATGGAGGAGGCCGCGAAGATGCTCGAGCGCTTCGGCGTGCCTTACGAGATGACGGTTTCGTCGGCCCACAGGACGCCGCGGCGCACGCTCGAGTATGCGCGCGGCGCCGAGGAGCGCGGTCTCAAGGTCATAATCGCCGGGGCCGGGGCGGCGGCCCATCTCGCCGGTTTCATAGCCGCCGAGACGACGCTTCCCGTGGTGGGCGTGCCCATCGACGCCACGGCGCTGAAGGGACTCGATGCCCTCCTCTCGACGGTGCAGATGCCGGGAGGCGTGCCCGTTGCGGCCATGGCCGTCGGCAAGGCCGGGGCCCGCAACGCCGGCATCTTCGCGGCCCAGATCATAGCCGCCTCGGACGGTAAGCTCAGGCGGGCGCTCAGAGAGCACAGGGAGGAGATGGCCCGCAAGGTGGAGGAGAAGGCCGCCCGCGTGGAGAAGAGGGGCTGAAGGCCATGGCCCTCGTCATAGACGCCGACGCCGCATACGACGAGGCCTTGCGGGCCGTGAGCGGCGGCGGGGTGGTCGCCTATCCCACCGAGACCTTCTACGGTCTCGCCGTCGATCCCTTCAACGTCGATGCGGTGAAGAGGCTCTTCGCCCTCAAGGGCCGCGATTACTCGAAGCCGCTCTCTCTCATAGTGGGCGATGCCTCCATGCTCGCCAGGGTGGTCTCGTCGGTTCCGCCAGCGGCCGAGCCGCTCATGAGGCGTTTCTGGCCCGGCCCCCTCACCCTCGTCTTTCCCGCCTCGGAAGAGCTGCCCCCTATCGTTACGGCCGGCAGCGGGCGCGTGGCCGTAAGGGTCTCGTCCTCTCCGGCCGCCACGCGTCTCGCCGCCGAACTCGCCTCGCCCATCACGGCGACGAGCGCCAATCCCTCGGGACGGCCCGCCCCCGTGACCGCCGCCCAGGTCGTCGAGTACTTCGGCGACGGCCTCGACGTGGTCATCGACGGAGGGGGGCTGCCGGGACGGCTCGGCTCCACCATTGTGGACGTCACGTCCGGCAGGCTGGAGATCGTGAGGGAAGGAGAGATACCGGCGCGCCGGATACTTTCGTCCTGACCGCCGCCTCCCCATTCCGCCGCCGCTGCCCCGCCCTGCCAGACCCTCCCCGCCTCTTGCCGGCAGGAAAGACGGAAAATATCCTCCCCGCACCCTAAGGAAACTCTGATTAATTACGCTGGGGGAAACTTTCTGTAGAAAGTTTCCCCCAGACCCCCTTCAAAGACTTTTAATACGAGTTGGTTTCCCCCTGTTTTGCTTGGCAAAACAGGGGGAAACCAACTCGCGTTAAAAGTTTTTGGAGGGAG
>DRME01000037.1 GCA_011375175.1 Deltaproteobacteria bacterium
AAGTTTCCCCCAGACCCCCTTCAAAGACTTTTAATTCCCTGCGGATCACCCCGATTTTGCAAGCAAAATCGGGGTGATCCGCAGGGCGTTAAAAGTTTTTGGAGGGAGTCTGAGGGAACCTTTTTACAAAAAGGTTCCCTCAGTGAAATAAATCAGAACTTCCTTAAGCAAAGGGGCATTGCGGGGGAGGTTTCCCCGTAGGAGGTGGGAGGTCGTGAAGATCAAGTCGGCGAGGTTTGTAAGGAGCGCCGTTTCGCCGGGGCAGTGTCCGCCTGCCGGCAGGCCCGAGGTGGTGCTCGTCGGACGGAGCAACGTGGGCAAGTCTTCGCTCATCAACAGGCTCGCGGGCCGCAGGGGGCTGGCGAAGACGAGCAACACGCCGGGCAAGACGCGGACCATGAACTTCTACCTCATAAACGACGCCTTCTACATCGTCGACCTGCCCGGCTACGGCTACGCCCGGGTGCCGCGCGAGCTGAGGAAGAGCTGGGAGCCCATGACGGGCCGCTACCTCGCTTCGGATAGGGACATACGGGCGGCCGTGTTCCTTCTCGACGCAAGGCGCGAGATAGGGGAGAGCGAGTGCGAGCTCATCGACTGGCTCGGAGGCTTCGGCCTCGAGGTCGTAACTGTTCTCACAAAGGCCGACAAGCTCTCGCGCAACGCCCTTGCCGCAAGGCGCGCCCAGGCGAAGAGGCTGCTTGGACTCGGCGACGAGGGCATCATCATCTTTTCGGCCGTCACGGGCCAGGGCAGGGAGGAGCTGTGGAAGGCGCTTTACGCGCTCACGGTCCGGCGGTGACGTCGGTTACGGAAGATGCGGCCTCTTGCGAGGGATATTCGCCTTGAGGGGAGGCGGTTCGATTCCCCTTGACAAAGGCGGTAAAGGGGATTAACTTTGGAAAAGTGGAGAAGAAACCCGTTGTTTTCATAGGCGTGGCCCTGTTCCTCGCCGGCTGCGCCGCCTCCGCGCCCGTCGAGGATGGCTCGGTGGAGAAGGCGCTGGCCGCCCGAACCGACGAGCTAAAGATTATGCTCGTTCAGACGAATATAAAGTTGGACGAGCTGGCCGACAAGCTCTCCCTTCTGAGCGAGAGGGTGGCCGCCATGAGCGCCGAGAGGAGGCGCCTCGAAGCGAGGAGGGCCGCGCTCGAGGGGAGCGGCTCCGGCGAGACCCAGGAGCGCGGGGGTGCGGCCGTGCCGCACGCCGGTGGCGAGGCCCTTCACGGGGCGGAGGAGCCGCCGCACTGGCTCGAGGTGGTCGAGCTCGGAGGCGAAGAGGCGCGGCGGGGAGAGCGGCGCGGCGGCGTGGATGCCGCGCCCGGCGCAAAGGAGCGCAAGGAGGTCCCGGAGCGGCTCTACAGGCTGGGCCAGGAACTCTTCATGGCCGAGAAATACGCCGACGCCAGGGCGGTCTTCGACAACCTGATCGACAACTTTCCCGATCACGAGCTCAGCGACAACGCCCTCTACTGGTCGGGCGAGACCTTCTACTCGGAGCGCGACTACCGTTCGGCGCTGGAGAGGTTCAGCGAGGTGGCCGCAAGGTATCCCCAGGGCAACAAGGCCCCCGATGCGCTCCTCAAGGTGGCCTTCTCCCATATAGAGCTCTACGAGATGGACAGGGCGAGGGAGGCGCTCAAGGGGCTCGTGGAGCGTTACCCCGACTCCAAGGCCGCCGAAAGGGCGAGGAAGACGCTCCGCGAGGTGGAGGGACTCAAGTAAGGGGCTTTTTTGCCATGGTGGTGTCATGGGACGACTCTTAGGGCTGGTTGTCTTCTTCGGCCTCGTCTTCTCGGCCGCGACGGGTCTTTGCGGCGACGAAGGCGGCGGTCCGCTCGCTCCCGGCGAGGTGCGCTACCACAAGGTGGTAAAGGGCGACACCCTGTGGGACATATCGGCCCGCTACCTCGGCGACCCCTGGGCCTGGCCCAGGCTCTGGAAGCGCAACCCGGCCATAGAAAATCCCCACCTCATCTATCCCGGCGACATCATAAGGATAAGCACAGAGAGCATGGAGGTCGTGGGCCGCGCCGAGCGCGAGACCGTGGTGCTTCCCACCATAGAGCTGCCGCCGGCGCCGCCGGCGGAGGAGGTCGTCGTGGTCCTGGAGCCGGAGCCCGAACCCGAGGCCCTGGAGGGAGCCATCGAGGAGGAGACGGTGCTGGTGGGCCCCGAGCTCCGTACGGCCGGCTTCATCACCACGAGGGATCTCGCCGCAAGCGGAACGGTCGTGAGGGCCAGGGAGCACAAGGAGCTCATCTACGGCGGCGACACCGTATACATCTCGCTCGGCGAGGGGGAAGAGGCCTCCGTGGGGGACCGCTACACGCTCTTCGAAGTGGGCCGCGATGTCAGCCATCCCGTGACCGGCAGGTACATGGGTCATATAATAGAGATAGTCGGCTCGGTCGTCGTCACGTCGGTGTACGACGACACGGTCGAGGCCGAGGTGGCCGAGTCGTTCCGGGAGTTCAGGGCCGGCACGAGACTGAGGCCTTACGAGAGGCCGCCCTCGAGAGTCAGGCTCGTCGAGGCCGAGGGCGGCGTCACGGGCTACGTCGTGGCGAGCTACGGCGGAATAGGCGAGATGTCGCACGGGGATCTCGTCTTCCTGGACAAGGGCAGACTTGACGGCCTCGACGCCGGCAACGTGCTGACCGTATTCAGGGCTTCCGAGAAGGCTCGCGACCCATCGGGAGTGCACGGCACCATGACGCTTCCGCCGAGGGAGCTTGGAAGCATCATCGTCGTCAGGACGGCCGAGAAGACCTCGACGGGTCTCATCACCCGAAGTCTTCAGCCCATTCACCGCGGCGACCTGGTGACGACCCTCGACGCCCGGCGCTGACCCTTCCGGCCGGCGCGCCGGCGGCCCGGGGGAAGACGAGGCCCGCCCCTCCCGCGGGCGGACGCCCGGAGCGCGCCGGCAGGCCCCTTCCTCCATGGACCGCCTATTGACAGGGTCACTCCGGGCCGGTAAAGTAATCTCCCCATCTCCATGGACAAGGGCCGCGCCGCCTTGCGGCGGGCAGGCCTCATGTCAAGGAGCAAGAGCTGCGCGTGGACCTTCAAGACGCCAGGTACTGGCACGCCCTGGCGATGCTCAGGGGCGTGGACCGGCGCTCAATCGCGGAGGCGGTGAAGAGGGCCGGAGGGGCGCGCGAGCTCTTCGAGAGCGGCGCCGTCGTCACCGAGCGAAGCGGGGCGTGGAGGCTCTTCGGCGAGCTCGCCGGGTACTGCGACTGGGAGAGGGCCGAGCGCGAGGTCGAGCTCGTCCGCCGCGCAGGCGTGCGGGTGGTGACGCTCCTCGACGACGAGTATCCGCCGTTTCTGAGGGAGATATACGACCCGCCGCTTCTTCTATACGTCAGGGGCGGAAGGCTCGATCCCTCGGCGCTCGTCGTGGCCGTGGTGGGTACGCGCAGGCCCACCCACTACGGGCTCTCCATGGCCGAGGGGATCGCGTCGGAGCTCGGGCGGGCCGGCGTAGTCGTTGTGAGCGGCATGGCCCGCGGCTGCGACAGCGCGGCCCACCGCGGCGCACTCGCCGGCGGAGGCCGCACGGTGGCCGTACTCGGCTCGGGGGTGGACGTCGTGTACCCGAAGGAGAACCGCCGCCTCTACGAGGAGATATGCCGGGGGCCGGGCGCCGTGATCTCCGAGTTCCCCATGGGTTCGCCTCCGGTGCCGCGGGGCTTTCTCCAGCGCAACAGGATCATAAGCGGCATGGCCAGGGGCGTGGTCGTGGTCGAGGCCGCCGCCAGGAGCGGGGCCATGCAGACGGCGAGACTGGCGCTCGATGCGGGCCGCGACGTCTTCGCCGTGCCGGGACGGGTGACGGGCGGAAAGAGCGCGGGACCACACTCGCTCATAAAGGACGGCGCCGCGCTGGTCGAGAACGGAGGCGACGTGCTCTCGGCCTACGGCATGGACGCCGCCGGCGACACCGCCCGCGACGGGAGGGAGGCGGAGCCGGGGAAGGAGCGGGAGGGCGGCGAGGCCGCCCGTGTGCTCGCCGCCCTCTGCGACGAGCCCATGCACGTGGACTCGATCATGGAGAAGACGGGCATAGAGGTCCGCAGGCTCTCGGCCCTGCTCCTCGAGATGGAGTTGAGCGGCGCAATCGAACAACTGCCGGGCAAGTGTTTCATAAGAAAGGTAAGCTCTGATTAATTACGCTGGGGGAAACTTTCTGTAGAAAGTTTCCCCCAGACCCCCTTCAAAGACTTTTAATACGAGTTGGTTTCCCCCTGTTTTGCTTGGCAAAACAGGGGGAAACCAACTCGCGTTAAAAGTTTTTGGAGGGAG
>DRME01000038.1 GCA_011375175.1 Deltaproteobacteria bacterium
CCCCCAGACCCCCTTCAAAGACTTTCAATGCGAGTTGGTTTCCCCCTGTTTTGCCAGGCAAAACAGGGGGAAACCAACTCGCATTAAAAGTTTTTGGAGGGAGTCTGAGGGAACCTTTTTACAAAAAGGTTCCCTCAGTGAAATTAATCAGAACTTTCCTAAATCATAACCTCTCATATGCGCCTTGTCAAATCAAATGGTGTTGTGTTATAAAAAAGCCATGACAGGCTACGAAGATATCCTCTCAAGGGACGTCTACCTGCTGCTCGTCGAAGTGAGGCTTTACTGGCTCGTGGCCATGCTTTACGGCACGTGCTTTCTGCTTTTCCTCTTCCATGTGATAACGAAGGAGCGCGGGCTCGGCAGGGCCGCGAGGGCGCTGCTCTGGGCGGCCGTGGTCATCCACGCCGGCCAGATACTGCTTCGCACCTTCGAGGGAGCGCGGGCGCCCTTCCAGACGCTCTACGAGAGCCTGTCGTGGTTTGCGTGGACGGCCTCGCTAACCTACCTCTACGCATCGAGGCGGTGGAGGGACTTCTTTGTGCCGGGGCTCTTCGTGACGCCCCTTTCCATGGGGGCCTGTCTGTACGCCCTGCTTTCGAGGTCCCCGGCCGTCGAGCCGCTCTCGCCGCCGCTTCAGAGCTACTGGTTCGAGTGGCACGTCATCCTCGCCTTCTTCTCCTACGCCGTCTTCGTCGTAAGCTGCGCCGTCGAGGCGAGCTACCTCGTCATGAAGCCCTTTCTGCGGCGGGGACTCGGCATGAAGCTCGGCATGAAGCTCGAAGACCTCGACGCCTTCCGCTCCATGGCCGTCAAGCTCGTGGTCTTCGGCTTTCCGGCCCTCACCTTCGCCATATTCTCCGGCGCCGCATGGGCCAACGAGGCGTGGGGGAGGTACTGGAGCTGGGACCCCAAGGAGACGTGGTCGCTCATCACGTGGACGGTCTTCACAATGTACCTTCACGCCATGGCCGTGCCGGCCTGGCGCGGCGCGCCGGCCTCGGCCCTCAACGTACTCGGTTTCCTCTGCATGATGATGACTTTTCTCGGCGTCAACTGGCTGGCGAAACTGCTGGGCATACCGAGCCTCCACCTCTACGCCGTATAGGGGCCTTTTTCCATGGGTGACGAAAGCACCGAGAAGAGCCGGGAAGGGCAAGGGCCCCCGCGTCCGCCGCTCCCGAAGAGACCGGCGCCGCTGCGCCGGCTCTATCTGAAGCTCGCATCGCTGCGCACATCGGTCTACATACTGGGGGTCATGTGCCTCTTCTACCTGCTCGGCACGGTATTTCCCCAGGGCGCCGAGGTGGAGGCCTACATCGAGGCCCAGGGGCGGTTCGCCCGGGCCGTCGAGCTCTTCGATCTCCTCAACGTCTTCAAGACACCGTGGTTCATAGCCCTGAGCATGGTGCTGCTCGCAAACCTCTGCGTCTGCTCCTACGAGAGGCTCACGGCCCTTCTGAGCAGAAAGAGGCCCACGGCGCAGGATTACGCGCCCACCCACGACCTGGCGCTCACCCACGAGTGCGACGAGGCTCAAGAGGCCGTGCGCGGCGTGCTGCGCGGCGAGCTCGGCTTCAGGACCATAGCGCAGGGCAAGGAGTGGACGGTCGTGGAAAAGGGCCTCAGCTACCGGTGGCTCACCTGGCTCTACCACGCCGGCATAGTCGCCTGCTTTGTCGGGTTCATCGTAACCGGTGTCGCCGCCTACGAGGACATGATAACCCTCAAGCCCGGCGAGCCTGAATACGTCGAACCCGCCGGCTTTTCCCTGATGCTCGACGAGTTCATCACCGAGTACACCCACTTCCCGGACCTCGACTACCCGGAAAAGAGCGACAAGAGGTCGCGTCTCGCCATAGGGCTCGGCTGGAAGGCCCCGACCTACAGCGTCGACGAGGATTCGCTCTTTCCCAAGGACTGGAAGTCGAGGCTCAAGGTGCTCAAAGACAACGTGGCCGTGCTCGAGAAGACCATAGAGGTCAACGACCCGCTCGTCTACAGGGGCTTCACCTTCTACCAGATGGCCTTCGAGCAGTACGTGAAGGTCTGGGTCGACGGCGGACCGGTGAGTCTCACGGCCAAGGTGGGCGACGAGCTCATCGTGCCGGGGCTCGAAGGCACGCTCAGGTTCAAGGGGCTGCGCACGGGCACGCTCTACCGCCTCGACGGAAAGACGGAGGAGATAAAACCCTTCGTGTCGGTAAGCTACGTAGAGGACGGCGAAGGCGGGGAGCGGGAGGTCAGGGACCTGGGCAGGCTCAGGCTCGGCGAGTCGCTGTGGGTCGGGGGGAAGAAGATCACCTTCATCGACTTCACCGAGGACTCGGTGCTGAGCTACCGCTACGACCCGGGCGTGCCGATCCTGTGGTGGAGCGGCATCTTCGTGCTCGTCGCCATGACGCTTCGCTGTTTCGGAGGCTGGTACCTCGTGGCCTACAGGATAGAGGAGGCCGACGGCATCACCTATCTCACGCTCTCCATATCGACGAAGGGTCTCGGCGCCGACGCCGATTCCATGGCCGCCCGCATCGAGCACTACCTGAGGCGCTCGGAGCTGCGGCCCACGCCGCTCGAGCTCGTCTGAAGCCGCGGGCCGCCATGCCGACGGGGACGACAGAGCGGCTCGCCGCCTTCGTCGAAAGGCTCAGGGCCAGGGACGACCTCGCCCACCACGAGCATATCGCCGGCGCCGAGCCGCGCCTGGTGGAAGGCGCCGTTGCCCCGCCGCTCAAGGAGGCCCTCGGGGCCCTGGGCGTAAGGGCCCTCTACGCCCACCAGGCCCGGGCGCTCGAGCTCCTGCGGGAGGGACGCAACGTGGTCGTCATGACGCCCACGGCAAGCGGCAAGAGCCTCGTCTACAACGTGACGGTCCTCGAGGCGGCCCTCGCCGACGCCGCAAGCCGCGCCCTCTACATCTTCCCCCTCAAGGGGCTGGAGCAGGACCAGGCCGAGACCCTCAAGGCGCTGGGCGCGGGCCTCGGCATGGACAACGCCTTCGCCATCTACGACGGCGACACCAGCGCCTACAGGCGCAGGAAGATCCGCGACAACCCGCCGGCGGTGGTCATCACCAACCCCGACATGCTTCACCTGGCCCTGAATCCCTTCCACTGGAAGTGGGCGAAGTTCCTCGGCGGCCTGCGCTACGTGGTCATCGACGAGATCCACACCTACCGCGGCGTCTTCGGCTCTCACGTGGCCCACGTTATAAGGAGGCTGCGCCGCCTTGCGGCCCGCTACGGCTCCGATCCCCGTTTCATCGCCTGCTCGGCGACCATCGCAAATCCCGCGGAGCTCGCCCGCGAGCTCACGGGGGCGGACTTCGAGCTCGTCTCGCACAGCGGCGCAGGCCGCGGCCCCCGCGACTTCATCTTCATCGACCCCTCCCGCACGGAGACAAGCCCCTACACCGCAGCGGCCGGACTCTTCATCGACGCCGTCCGCTCGGGCCTTCGCACGATAGCCTTCACCAGGGCGCGCAAGATAACCGAGCTCCTCCACGCATGGGTCAAGGACCGGGCGCCCGACCTGGCCCCCCATATGGCCTCCTACCGCTCCGGGCTCCTCGCCTCCCAGCGCCGGGACGTGGAAAAAAGACTCTTCAGCGGCGAGCTCACGGGCGTCATATCCACAAGCGCCCTCGAGCTCGGCGTCGACATCGGGGGACTCGACGTCTGCATCCTCGTCGGCTATCCCGGCACGGTGAGCTCCACCTGGCAGCGGGTGGGGCGCGCCGGCAGGCGGGGCCGTCCCAGCGCGGCCGTGCTCGTGGCCCTCAACGACGCCCTCGACCGCTACTTCATGCGCCACCCGGCCGAGTTCTTCAGGCGCGGCCACGAGGCGGCCGTCATCGACCCCCTTAACCCGTCGATAGCGCGGGCCCATCTGCTCTGCGCCGCCGCCGAAGAGAAGATATCGGACGGCGAGGAGGTCTACGGACCCGACAGGTTCGCCCCCGCGCTCGGGGAGCTCGAGGCCATGGGGCTCGTGCGCCGCTCCCGCTACGGCAACTGGTACGCCCGGGAACGCAGCCCCCAGCGCGCCCTATCCATAAGGGGGGCGGGCGAGCCCTTCAGGATCCTCACCGTCGACGGCACTCCCCTCGGAGAATCGGGCGGCTCCCGCGTATTCCGCGAGCTCCATCCCGGCGCCGTCTATCTCCACGGCGGCGAACAGTACCGCGTCGAGGTCCTCGACCTCGACGGCCGGCGCGCCCTCTGCCGCCCCGTGAACGTGGACTACTACACGAGCGCCCTCACCGAGGAGCAGACCGACATACTGGCCGTGAGGGCGCAGAAGCGCCTGCGCAGCACGGAGTTCAGCCTCGGCGAGCTTCGCGTGACCGAGACGGTGACGGGCTACGTGAAAAAAGACCTCTTCACCGGCGATGTCATCGACGAATACGGGCTCGACCTGCCGAGCCGGACATTCGACACCGAGGGACTGTGGTTCGCCGTCGACGACGATACGATCAACGGACTGGGCATGAGGGGGCTCGACGCGGCCGGAGGACTCCACGCCGTCGAGCACGCCGCCATCGCCACCCTGCCGCTGCTTGCCCTCTGCGACCGCATGGACCTCGGGGGCCGCAGCTACTACCCCTTCCATCCGGCCCTCGGCGGGGCGGCCGTCTTCATCTACGACGGCTTCGAGGGCGGCATCGGCCTTGTACGCCGCGGATACGCCCTGGCGGAAGAGTGGTTTGAAGCCGCGCTGAGCCTCGTCGAAGAGTGCGCCTGCGAGCTCTCATGCCCGTCCTGCACCCAGGACCCCAACTGCGGCAACGCAAACGACCCGCTCGACAGACATGCCGCGACATTCATCCTCAAAAGCCTGCTCGAAAGCTAAGGAAACTCTGATTTATTGCACTGAGGGAACCTTTTTGTAAAAAGGTTCCCTCAGACTCCCTCCAAAAACTTTTAATGCGACTTGGTTTCCCCCTGTTTTGCCAGGCAAAACAGGGGGAAACCAAGTCGTATTGAAAGTCTTTGAAGGGGGTCTGGGGGAAACTTTCTACAGAAAGTTTCCCCCAGAGTAATTAATCAGAGCTTCCCTGAGGGATGCGGCAAAGAGTCCCCCTGTGGGACCTTGCGATAAACGAGGTTGAGAAACCACAAGAAAAGGAGGAGGAAAAGAAAATGTGTGAATCCGAAGCATTCGTCCAGAAAGAGGCGCCCGATTTCACGGCCCAGGCCGTCATGCCCGACGGCTCGTTCAAGGAGCTCAAGCTCTCGGACTACAGGGGCAAGTACACGGTGCTCTTCTTCTACCCGCTGGACTTCACCTTCGTCTGTCCCACCGAGATACTGGCCTTCAGCGACCGCATCGAAGAGTTCCGCAAGCTCGACGCCGAGGTCATAGGCGTGTCGGTGGACAGTCACTTTTCTCATCTGGCCTGGCGCAACATGGAGAGGAAGAAGGGCGGCATTGGCGAGATCGCCTATCCGCTCGTCTCGGACCTCGACAAGTCCATAAGCCGCAGCTACGGCGTGCTCCTCGAAAAGCCCGGCATAGCCCTTCGCGGACTCTTCATCATGGACCGTGACGGCATACTGCGCCACGTGACCATAAACGATCTCCCCCTGGGCCGCAACATCGACGAGGCCCTGCGCATCATCGAGGCCATCCGGTTCCACGAGGAGCACGGCGAGGTCTGCCCGGCCAACTGGAAGAAGGGCGAGGAGGGGATGAAGCCCGACCAGAAGGGGCTCGAAGAGTACGCGTCCACCCACTTTTAGGGAGACTCCGGTCGATTGGCGTGCGGGGGACTTTCCGCGGAGAGCCCCCGCACCCCGCTTGCTCATGCGGCGATTTGCCGGCAACCACACACAAGGAGGATAGAGGCGATATGGCTACATGGAAGTGCGGCAAGTGCGGATACACCAAGGACTCGAGGTGCAAGCCCCAGAAGTGCCCCCAGTGCGGCGAGAAAGGGGTCTTCGCCAAGGACGAGTGAATCCCTCTCCCGGTGACC
>DRME01000039.1 GCA_011375175.1 Deltaproteobacteria bacterium
ACCGGGACCGAAGCCGGCGACCACGGGGCCGGTATCGACCCGAGGAGCCGGGACCGGCTCCCCGGAAGCGGCCGCCTCCTCGACCGTCTCCTCTTTCTTGAAGGCCCCCTCCACCACTTCGGCGGGGCCGAAGCCGGCACTGGGGGCCGGAGGCGGAGATTCGGCAGCGGCCACGGGCGCGGCCTCCTTGGCCGAGACGGCCTCCAGGGCCGGAACGCCCTCGGCCTCCGTGGCGGCGGCCGCGGAGCCGGGGCCGTAGGCGGCGACCGAGGTGGGTTTGAGCCGCTCCGCCCGCCCGGGCGACATGAAACGCACCGTCACCACCTCGCCCGACTTCTCGGCTATATAGCCGGGAAGCGAGCCCTCGTCGCCCGCGTCGAAGACGAATCGCACCTTGTCGGGGTGACGCCCTATCCTCATGGCCTTTACGTAGGGGTCGTCGTACTCGATGCGGTAATGTCCAATGGCGCTGTCCACGCCCCAGATATCGACGACGATCCGCGCCGGGTCGTCGAGGGAGAAGGCGTTGTAGTTGCCTATGACGCCGTCGGCCCTTATGGTGAAGACCGACTCCTCCCCGACGCGCGTGCGTTCAACGGCGGTGAGTGTCGTGGCCTGCGGCGCCGGGGGAGGGGCGGCAGGGGGAGGGGCGGCAGGGGACTGGGGTTCCGGCCCGGCTTCAGGCGCGGAAGGCCCGGCGTCCGCCGGGGCGGCGGGAGCGGGCCCGGCCGCAGCCTGCCCGGGCGTAGCGGCCGCTTCGGGGATATCGTCGGCCGCGGCCGCCTCCCCGGCCGTCTCCTCCTTCCTGAAGGCCCCCTCCACCACTTCGGCGGGGCCGAAACCGGCCCTGGAGGCCGGCGGCGGGGACCCGGCGGCGGCCACAGGCGCGGCCTCCTTGGCAGAGACGGCCTTCTCGGCCGGCACGGCCTCCCCGGCCGGCACGGCCTCGGCCTCTGCAGCGGCGGCTTCGGCCGCGGCGGCGGGCTCAACGCCGCCCGTGAGACTGACCAGTATGCTACGGTCTCCGGAGGTTATCTCGTACTCCACACCCGGCCTCAGCCCTATGGATATCCTCCCTATGCGCCCGGCGCCCTCGCCGTAGCTCGACGCCGTAATCTCCGTCATGTAGGGGTTGTCCACCGTCATGGGCGAATCCACGGCGGAGACGTCCACGCCGGGCATGTCGATGACGAGCCTCGGCGGTTCGGTGAGCCTGAAGACGGTGTGCTTCGTAGAGCCCGTCGTCTCTATGAAGAGCGCGTCGCCGTCGCCCACGACGCTCACGGCCACGACGGCCGGAAGGGTCTCCGCCTCGCCGGCTTCGGGCCGGACCGGTTCCTTGACCTCCTCTCCGGCCGTCTTCGGGGGCGACTCCCCGGTGCCGCCATCCATCGTCCCCGTCGTGGCGCATCCGGACAGCAGAAGCGCCGCCGCGCAGATGCGGCAAAGATGTCTTAGCCGTGAAAGGCGGACAAGAAACTTCATAAAGCCCTCCATATATTGTTCCGCTCCGGCAAGCTTCCTGCCGGAGAGTCCGGTCCGGCGCCGAAGGGACGGGCGCCTCAGCGCGTCTTGCTGGGCAGCCTCACCTCGACGATGTCGGTCGAGACGACATCGCCGTACTCGTCCCTCGTTATCTCCTTGACGCGAAAGCCCTTGGAGTTTATGGCGACGATGCGCCCTTCCTTCGTCCCGATACGGTCACCCTTCTTCACGATGTAACGCTTGCCGTCGGGGGCCATCACCATGGCCCTCGGCTCTCCTATGCCGGAGACGATGGCGAGCAGCTTGAAGAGCTCGAGGTCGCAGCACTCGAGCGGTCCCTTGACCCTCTCCTCGACCACCACCTTCCGGCGGCGTTTCTTGGCTATGATGTAGGTCTGGAAGGGGTTGCGCGCCCGCCCCTCGAAGGAAGGCCTCTCCGGCTTCTCCTCCTCGACCTTTGCGGCCTCCTCCTTCACCGGCTCGGCCGGCGGGCTCGCCTTCTTTATGGGGAAGGGCTGCCCGGTCTGCTCTTCCTTGCCGCAGGAGGCGACGATGAGAAAGAGCGCCGCCGTGGCTATCGAGAGTGCGCCCCTCATGGTCATTGCGGCGTCCCCCCGGCACCCTCGGCGCCCGCGGCCTCGTCCGACGAGACGAAGCGGAACGTCGTCACTATGAACTTGGCGTTGAGCGTGGGGATGCGGCTCATCTCCTCCTTGGAGGCTATGTCCACCGTTCCGATGTTGACTATCCTCGGCAGCTCGCCGACCTTGACGCAGAACTTGAAGAGGCTCTCGTAGCGGCCCTCGACTATCATGTCCACAGGCACCTCGGCATAGAACCCCTTGGGTATCTCGGCCCGAGGCTTGAAGAGCACGATGTGAAGGCCCGCTTCTCCGGCCGCGTCGCTTATGCTCTTGAGCAGGTCGGGTATCTCCTTTTCGTTGGGGAGCTGGGCCAGCGCCTTCTTGAGCTTCTCCTCGAGCTCTTCGCGCTCGCGCTCGTACTTGGGTATGTCCTTTGCTATGATGCGGCTTCTCGTGAGCTCGCGCTCGAGCTCGGCGCTCCTCTGCTTGAGCCTCTCCACCTCGGCCTGCTTGGGCGCGAGCAGGAACTGGTAGGAGAGACCGGCCAGCAGGAGGTTGACGGCCGCTACGACGAGCGCCCTCTGCCACAGGGGCAGCTTGAGTACGGCGTCGAGCTTTATGTTGACGGCCACCTTGACTAACCCTTCTCTATGCGGAGCGTAAAGGAGACGAGATAGCCGTCCACGCCCTGGACCTTGCGCCTCTCGGCCACCTCGAGCTCAACCCTGCCCAGCCCCTTCTGCCTCTCCAGCCCCTTCATGAAATCGGCCACCACGTCGTCGGAAGAGGCGATGCCCCGGAGCACGATGAGGCTTCCGCGCTCCTTCAGCGACGTGAGCCAGGCGGTGTCGGGGATCGCCTCGCTCACCTTCACGAGCAGCTCCACGGGACCGCTCCGCCCCTTCTCGAGCTCGTTCACGATCTCGAGCTTCTCCTCGACCTTCCTCTTCTCCTCCTGTATCTTGTCGAGCTCGCCTATCTTCTTCTTCAGCGCCTTGAGCTCGGCCTCGCCCGCCGCTATCTCATCGGCAAGCTGCCCGGCCTCGCCCTGGACGATGAAGTAGAAGACACCGACAAGCGCCGTGACGAAGAAGGTCACGAGACCGGCCACGGTGAGCTGGAACCTTATGGACTCCTTCTTCTTGGCCGCCCTCACGGGCAGGAGGTTTATGCGGATCATCGGTCGGCGAACCTCCTGGTGGCAAGCCCCACGGCCACGCCGAAGTAGGGCCCCATCTCGCTCAGGTACTGGGACTCGAAGTGCTTGGGATTATAGATGACGCCGTTGAATGGGTCGGCCGTCTCCACGGGGATGCCCGTCGAGTCCTGCATCATCTCCTTGAGGCCCTTCACCTTGGAGCCGCCTCCGCTCAGATATATCTTGTTTATGAAGGCCCCCGGAGAGCCGCTGAGGAAGAAGTCGATGGAGCGGCGCACCTCGAGCACCACGTTGGTCGAAACGCTCTCGATGGCCTCATCGAGATCCGTGGTGTCCACACCCTCGACGACACCGCCCTTCTTGAGGGTCTCGGCGTCCTTGAAGCTCACGTTGAGCTGGCGCTGGATCTCCTCGGTGAACTGGTTTCCGCCGTTCGGCACCGAACGGGTAAAGCCGGTCACTCCGCCCATCATGACGCTTATGCTCGTGATGCTGGCCCCGATGTTCACCATCACCACGTTCTCGTTGGGCGCGATGGTGTAGTTTATCTCCATCATGTTCTCGAGGGCGAAGGAGTCGACGTCGATGACCACCGGGTTGAGCCCGGCCTCCTTGAGGACGTTGGTGTAGTCGTTTATGACGTCCTTCTTCACGGCCACGAGCATGACGTCCATCTGTCCCTTGCCCTCCTCGTCCTCGCCGAGTATCTGGAAGTCGATGTTCACCTCGCTCATGGGGAAGGGGATGTACTGCTCGGCCTCCCACTGGATCGACTCGGCCAGGTCCTCTTCGCTCATGGCCGGCAGGCTCACCTTCTTTATGATGACCGAATGGCCCGTGAGCGAGGAGACGGCGTCCTTGACCTTTATGCTGTGCTCCTTGAGGAGCTCCTTGACGGTATTGGTCACCGTCATGGAGTCGATGATGGAGCCGTCGACTATGGCCTCGGGCGGGAGGAAGGCGATGCCGAGTTTGCTGAGCTCCCAGCCCTTCTTGGCCTCGTCGAGCTGCACGACCTTGATGGAGCTCGAGCCGATGTCGATGGCCACCACATCCTTCTTCCTGAAAAGATTGAGCAGAGGTATGTCCATTGTCCGTCCACGTCCCCGCCCCGCAGGCGGCGACTCGAGGTCGGCCGCATTGGGCGGCCCCTTCCGGCCCGGCGCCGGGCCGGCTCCATCATGTCGATCTTACCGGAAAAAGACCCCCTGCGCCTTGACCGGAGTCACGGAAGGGCGGCGCCGGAAAAAAAGAGAGCGCCGCTAATCTCCGAAGACCTTGTCCTTGTCCGATATGTCGAGTCCCAGGGCGCAGATGATCTTGCGCTTGGTCTCGAGCCTGCAGGCAAAACCCTTTTCGATCCTGTCGATGGTGATCGGAGAGACGCCGGCCTTGCGCGCAAGCTCGGCCTTGCTCAGCAGCATGCCCTCCCTTATCTTCTTCAGGTTGTTGCTGTTGGCGGCCGCCCCCTGCGGCCCCTGTCCACCGGTTTTCTTAGCCATCTGAACGGACCTTTCCCGTCGACTTTAAGACCTGCCTGTCGCTTTGCAGCAAACTATATTGCACTTACAACAACTTGTCAATCTTTTTTGAAATTCAAGCATAATTAAATATAACTGCGCCACATGAGAAGGAGAGTTATAGGATATTATCGCCGGAGGGGAAAAGTACTTGAGGAGATTCTGAATAATAAGGGAAGTTCTGATTTATTGCGCTGAGGGAACCTTTTGTAAAAGGGTCACAGACCCACGGCTCCCTCAGACTCCCTCCAAAGACTTTTAACGCGAGTTGGTTTCCCCCTGTTTTGCCAAGGCAAAACAGGGGGAAACCAACTCGTATTGAAAGTCTTTGAAGGGGGCGTCCTGCCCGCGGCGGCTGCCTCGGGGGGCTGCACCGGGGGTTCGGCCCGCAAAGGCGTAAAAATCCCGCCTGGCGCGGGCCGAACCCCCGGTGCAGCCGAAGATCCGAACAACATACGATGGGGCAGGGGGAAACGTGGGCCTATGGCCCTTTTTCAGAAAGTTTCCCCCGGCGCGGGCGCTTCTATTCCAGTCCCACGGTGAAGCTCTGGAAGGCGACGGCGTCGCCGTCGCTTACGATGATGCGCAGACTGTAGGTGCCCGTCTCGCCCTCGAAGGGCCAGCGCAGCAGGCCGGTCTCCGGGTCGATGGTCATGCCCTCTGGAGCGCCCTCCACCGAAAAGGTCAGGGGGTCGCCGTCGGGGTCCCTGGCCTCGACCTGGTAGACGTAGACGCCGGAGTCGGCCTCGACGGGAGGAAAAGAGGTTATCTCCGGCGGACTGTTGGCGATCACGAGCCTGGGCGAGCTTATGGGCACTCCCTTTACCCAGCCGTCGTAAGGTGTGACGACGGCCCATACGATGTCGCCCTTCTTGAAGCCCGTTGTATCGAGGGTGTCGGTCGTGGCCCCGTCCACCGGTTCGTCGTTGCGGTACCACTGGTAGAAAAAGGTGACCCTGTCTCCCTCCCTGTCTTCGCCCCTGGCCTCGACCTTTACGGGTGTGCCGGGGGTGACGAGCCTCGGCACAAGGCGCAGGGCCACCACCTCGGACGGCGTATTGAGCTCAACCCTGGCAACGGGGCCGCTGTGAGCGGAAGCCTCCCGCCCCCCGCCGTCGCCTCCGCCGGCGGGCCCCGCCCCCTCCACCGACCTCTCCCGGACAGAAGGCGCCGCCTCCTTGCCTGCGCCGGCGCCGCCGCCGTCGCCGTAACAGCCCGCAAGAACGGCCACGACAAGCGCCGCCACGGCGCCCCTCGCCGTCCATATCCTCATCCGTCCGTCCGACACGGTGGCCTGCACGGGAAAGAACCTTTCCGAGACTCCGATTAATCATCCTTGGGGAAACTTTCTGCAGAAGGGCCACAGGCCCACGTTCCCCCCGCTCGTCACTTGAGGATGTACTTATAGATGATCTCCACTTCCGACTCTCCGCTGCCCGACTCCTCGCGCCAGCCCGCCGTGCCGCTGCGTTCTCCGCGGGTCTCGGCCTCCACCTCAATTATAGTACCTGTCGAGGTCTGGATAAAGCCTTTTGTCGACTTGCCCACGGCGAGGCCGACGGTGGTGGGCACGCCGGAGCCGAGCGAGGTCTTGGAGCTCACGATCTCGGTGCCACCCGATGTCTCGGTGCCTATGACGCTCTTTATGTAGGCCGTGCCGGTCTCGTAGTAGAGGGCGTAGAGGACGCTCGAGCCCTGGAGGGCGCATACGTCGTTGTTGGGCGTAAAGGCCGTGAAGAGGACGATTCCGCCGAGCACCGCCGCCTTTGAGAGCACCCGCTCGCTGGGCGAGCTCCCCGTGTCGGTGAGATCCACGTACCAGCCGTCGTAGGTGCGGGCCGTGGTGATGAGCGTGCCGTAGGAGACGTCGCCGGTGGAGCCGGGCACGTTCTGGACCTGGGTTGTCGAGCCGTAGTCGTTCTTGACGACGATGTTGGTCGAGTCCATGAGGTCGTTCTTGGCGTAGGTCGTCGTGCAGGAGCCGTCCCAGCAGGCGTCCTTTATGGCGTAGAACGTCTGCTGGTCCGAGTTGGTCTTGTCGGTGGTGCTGAGGTACCTGCCCGTGCCGAAGAAGACCCACTTGTTGCCCAGGGGGTCGGTCGATACGGAAGGGCCCACGAGCATGGGCTGCTCGCCGAGGCTTATGAGGGTCGAGAGCGTCCAGTTGGCCGGGTTGCTGTCTCCGCCGGTCGTTATCCTGTAGACCTTGCCCCACGTCCACTCCACTGGGTTGCCCGTCTTGTCGTAGGAGCTGCCGATGTAGATGGTGTCGGTCGTATAGTTGTCGTCCACGTCGCCGTCTATGGCGGTGGCGTCCCCCATGAAGGCGTTGTTGTCGGTGGAGAAGGTCCTGGCGAGGCTGCCGTCGAGGAGGTTGACGACGAATATCTTGCCCTGCTGGTTGCTCGACCCGTCGTAGCCGCGGCTTCCGCTGGGCACCTCGTTGTCGGGGCCCGAACCGACTATCATGTACCACTTGTCGGCGCTCGAGTCCTTTACGTGGACCACCGCCGGGTAGGCCGTGGTGAAGCCCAGTGCCGAGTCCGTGAAGCGCCACAGGAGCCTCGGCGGCTTTTCCGGGTCGGTCACGTCGAGGGCGTAATAGGCGGAACGGAAGGTGCGCGACGTGTCCGGCGTGCTCGCGTTGTTGTCGTAGTCGCCGGTGACGGTGATGGCGCCGCCGCCGAAACGCTGGCCCACTATGAGTATGGTGCCCCAGCCGCCGGGATGGGAGGTGTTCTGGCCGTCTACGCAGTCCGAGCCCGTCGGCGGATTGAGCGAGCTGTCGCTGTCGCAGAAGATCCTCACGTCGGTGGCCTTGGGCTTGAGGTCCACGCCGTATACGTGGGAGTAGCTGGTGTCGGCGAACCACTTGAGGTGGGGGAGGTTGTCGTAAGGGGCGAAGGCCCAGAGCTCGTCGCCGAGTTCGGGGAGCGGCGATGTCCAGCCGTTGCCCGACGAGGGGTTGGCGGCGAAGCTGCCGTGCTCGGTCACCGAGGGGGTGGAGGAGTCGTCGCCCGCCGTGTAGACGCCCGCATTGAGGGCGTGGAGCAGGCCGTCGTTGCCTCCCACGTAGACGATGTGACGCCTGTTGAGGTAGGCGCTCTTGAAGCTCGAGTAGGACGAGAGGCCGTAGATGAGGTCGTAGTTCTCGCTGGGCGAGGCCACGGTGGTGGGCGTGGAGTAGACGATGTCGCCCAGGGCCCAGACGCGCTCGGTGGCGTTGGTGCAGCCCGTCTCGAGGGTGGCGCCAGTTATGGGGACGCACCGGTTGCGGTAGCCGCTCACGGCGTTGCCGCGCGTGTAGTTTATTATATTCTGGGCCTCGGTCGTGTCGGCGGCGTTGAGGTAAGGGGCCAGGGTGGCCGCGTTGGCCGTCGTGACGGCCAGGGCCTCGCCGCCGAGGTTCGAGAAGTCGCCGTTGTCCACCGTGCCGTCGCCGTCGATGTCGACCCATGTATAGATGTTGCGGTCGCTCTTTGTCGCCTCGGCGAGCTTTTCGCCGGCCTCCCAGAGCGTGGAGAGGCTGTCCACGGAGACGGTCGAGGCGGGCGTCGAGGTGTCGGGGCTTCCGTCCTCGTCGGCGTCGGTGAAGAGGTCGGCCTTGACCTCGTTGGTGGCCGTGTCAAGGCGAAGCTGGACGATCTTGTCGTCGCTGAAGACGAGCTTGTTGTCGCCGTTGGTGTCTTCGCGGAGGTTGCCGTAGACGTCGAGGAAGAAGCCGCGGGTGAAGCCGAGCCACTTGCGCGTGGAGCCGTCGCTCAAGACCTTCTCGGGGTAGAAGTACGACTGGTAGAGCGCGCCCTCGCCCTCGGCGCTGGTTGCAAGTATCGAGACCGACGTGCCCGAGGCGCTGCGCTTGAGTATCTCGGCGAAGACCGCGGTGAGCTGCTGCTCGAGCTTTAAGGGGTTGGTGACGAGGAAATAGGTGTCGGGCGTGCCGTCGCCGTCACTGTCCCACTCGGCGTCGAGGTCGGGGATGTTGTTGTCGTTCTGGTCCTCGAACCCTCCCCACTTGGCCGCGTACCAGAGAGGATCCTTCAGAAGCGTGGCCGACGATGACGACGACGAGGCCGTGAAGGTCTTGCTCCACGTCATGGGCATGGAGGAGACGGTGCTCGGCGTGTCGCCGTCGGCGCTGCCCGAGTCCTGGTCCCTCACGGGCAGGTAGACGCCGTCCTCGGTCGTGCCAGAGATGACGAAGCCGAGGACCTGGTCGATGCACCCCGACGCGTAGACCGACGAGTCCACCGTGACGGTGACGTTGTTGCCCGAGACCGAGTACTCGTACTTGGCGATGGCGTCCATGTCGTGGTCGGCGCCCTGCTCGACGTCCTCGAAGTTTACGCGGAACTTTCCGCTCGATGAGCCTATGGTGTCGACGTAAAAGTCCACTATCTGGTTGGACGGACAGTAGGCGTCGGAAGAGCAGTTGGAGATCGTCATGCCCGTGGCGGAGTCGTAGCTGAGCGTGCACTTGGCGGCGCAGGCGCCGTAGGTGCTAAGGCATCCGCTCACCGACTTGCCTATGGGGATTATCTTCACCGTGTTGCCGCCGGCGTCGACCGAGATCTCCGGCACCGGCGACTGCAGCGCCACGCTGAAGGTCGTGACGTTGGGACGGCCTCCGTTGTTCGTGCCGAAGAGGGTCTTGCCGTAGTTGGCCACGGCGGCCGTGTAGTAGGTGCCCCGCTTGGTGGGCTCCTCGGGACAGAGGCCGCGGACCTGCCCGAAGTTGCTTACGGCCTTGGACGTACAGAGGGTGTCGGAGTCGGTCCCGCTCTGGCCGATGAAGATGTTGGAGCCCGTTATGCCTTCCTGGCTCCCTATCGTGTTTGTGAGCGTGGCCACGTCCAGCCCCGTGAGGTCGCCGGAGAAGCTCCCGAAGTAACTGCCGGGAAGCTGGTCCGAGTCGTAGCTCGGCGATACGTCGCTGAGCATTATGACGAAGGGCTTGGAGCAGGAAGGGAACTTGTTGTAGGGGTCGACCCAGGCGTTGCTGTTGGCCGAGGTGTTGTCGGCGTCGCTCTGGTTGGGGAGGCCGAGATCCTTGTCGTCCGTGCCAGTGTCGGCCGTGCCGGCGGCGTACTCCGAGACGGGGGCGCTCTTGCCGGCGAAGTAACGCATGGTCTCGTAGAGGAGCTCGCCCATGGGGTTGCCCCACATGCGGCACTCACCCTCGCTGAGGGGCCGCGTGGTTATCCAGCCGCAGTTGTCCTGGTACGCCTTGGAGCTGTAGCTGAAACCCGTCACCTTCAGGTTGTTGAGCGTCTTGAGGATGCCCTGGTTCTGGATTATGCCGACGTTGCGGTTGTCCACGTCGTGGGTTATGGCGTCGATGTTCCAGCGTATCACCCCTCCGCTCAGGTTCCTGGTGTAGCTCCCCGAGGCGAGTCCGAAGAACATCTGGCCCTTGTCTATGCATACGTCGTCGGAAGTGGAGCCGCAGTCGCTGTCGGTGTTGCACGAGGAGAAGGTCTTGGAGCAGACCTGCTGGGTCGACTCGCCGTACTTCTGGAAGAGGCCCTCCGGCTTCTTGGGCGGGCTGTTGGGGTAGGAACGGCAGTTGCTCTCCTCGCCGACGGACGAGTTGCAGACCTCGACGCGCACGTAGTAGTCCGTGGGCGTGCCGAGCGACGTGTCGCAGACGGGCCTCTCCTTGGAGGCCCACTCCCAGACCCTGTTGGTCTTGTTCTGGAGGACCCGGATCACTGGCGTGGCGCCGTCGGAGAGGCTCGTCACGCAGAAGAGGTGGCGCGACGTGACGCAGGTGATCGTGTCTCCGCCGTAGCCGGGCTCGCCGGTCTCGATGAAGCTCGAGACCATGAACCTGATGGTCTCGTCGGTGGGCACGTCGGGGGCCCTAATCGGCACGTTCACCGCGCTCTCGGTTCCGAAGACCGTCCAGACCGAAAGACCCGGCCTCTTGTACCACAGCCTCACTCCCTCCCAGCCCGAGTTCTCGCGGTGGCGCACGATGAGCCTGTACCAGCCCGGCGTGCTGAGGTCGATGGTGCCGTTGTGGTCCTGGCAGCCGCAGGGACCGTGTCCCCCGTAATAGGAGGCGACGACCGTGCCGTTCACCTCGACCTCCACGCCGTCGTCGCCGTCGATGGCGAAGGTCCAGGTGCCGGCAGTGGAGCTTGTGACCTGGAACTCGGCAACCAGTATGAGATTGCCCGTAGTGAGACCGTGGTCCACCGTGGGGTCGAGGCTCGAGTCGTTGAAGTCGTTCACGTAGCCGTAGGAGGAGTACTGGCAGGTCTGGTAGGAGCTCAAGAGCTGGCTGTGGTTGTCGCCGTAGACGCCGCTCACGGAGTCGTCGTAGGTGACCATGAGTATCTCCTGGCTCCTGCTCCACGAGGCGGCCGACGAAGGGAGGGTGCCGCCCGTCGCCGACGTGGCGGGGAAGGGCGTGAGGTCGTCGGCCTCGGCCCCGTAGAGCTCCTTGCCCCAGCTATGGGCGTCCTGCGGTATGAAGGCCCCTTCGAGCACGGTGGAGCTCGACGAGTCGGTCGAGCGGTAACCGCCGTAGAGGACCTTGCGCAGGGCGTCCATGCGGGAGGTGGTGAGCCAGTTGAGGAAATTTCCGCTCCACTCGCTGGCGCCGGAGCAGTACTTGTCGGCCGTGATGCTCGAGGGCACGAACCTGTCGGTGCCGGAGGTGGTATAGGTGTAGCACTTGTAGGGGTCGAAGTAGCCGTAGTAGTCGATGGAGTGCTTGTAGCCCACGTCGAGCACGCCATCGCCGTCGAGGTCCGAGGCGTCGTTGTAGGCCTCGTAGTAGAGCTTGTGGTCCCGGCCGATGAGCATCATCACGAGCGGCGGGACGGCCTCGCCTATGAAAGGCGGTATGGACGTGTAATCCGACATGGTCGCCGTCGTGGCTGCGCGCACCGGCGCGGAGGCGGCGCAAGTGACGGCGAGCACAAGTGTAACGGAGGCGACGGAAAACTTCTTCATGGCTCTCACCCCTTAAGGACTGCCGCAGTGAGGCGCTCTCTCGCAGGGCCGCGCCTCAACGGTACTTCTCGATGATTATCTCCATGGCCACGCCGTCCTCGTCCTTGACGGTCACCCTGTCGAAACGGCGCAGCTCGTCGAGGCGGGCCGGCTCCTCGTATACGGCGCCGCGGCGCTTTACGTGCTTCACCACCCTGGTCTGGCGGTTTACGCGGAAGGTCCGCCTGTCCACCTTTATCAGGCCGGGGGCCACCTCATCCACATAGCCGTTGTACCACTGGTGCACGGTCTCGGCCCGAACTCCGCCTGAGCCCAGAATCACGGCGGCCGCAACGGCCGCGAACAATCTCTTCGTCGTGCTCTTCATCACGCTGCCTCCCTGCAACAGGCAAAGCGCCCATGCCCATGATCGTGCGGCGCCTCGAAGAGGCGCCTGCCGCGGCGGCGGCGACGCAGGCGTCAGTTCACCGAGCCGCGGCTTGTCACCCTGTAGAGGATGCCGGTGCCCCCCTTGCTTATGGTGAGTCCCACACCCTCGTAGCCCGAGGCGAAGTCGAGCGCCGAGCCCGAGATGGTGGACGAATAGAGCCTGTCGATGTCGATCCGCACCTCCACCGTGCTGTTCGGATCCCCGCTCGTCAGGTCCGTTATGGTGACGTCGGGCGAGGAAGTCGGGGTGTCGCTGTCGTAGTCGCTGCCGCCGAGGATCTCGGACTGGAGGTTCGTCGTGTCGAGCCCCGTGATGATGCCCGTCGTGCCCGAGGGCGTGAGCGTATTGTTGACTATCGTATTCGATATGATCGGCACGGCAAGGTCCGTGCCCGCCTCGGCGCCGCCGAAGGCGAGGGACCCGCTCCTGGCGTTGCGCGATATCTGTATGTCTATGGTGGAGGTGTTGATCACCACGACGCCGAGGATGCTCACTATCACCATGAGCACGAGCATGGTCACCAGTATGGCTCCTCTGTCGTTGCCTGTGAGCTTCATCCTTCCTCCGCAGGAAAGGCCCGCTACTGGACGCGCGGGTTCCTGAGCTTGACGATCCGCGTTAATCTGCGCCTTCTGTATCCGTCGGCCGAGGCGCCGGTGCAGGACGAGTCGCCTGCGCGGTCCTCGAGGCAGAAGGGGTGGAACTCCTTCTTGCCCCGCGGGTCCTCGTTGCGCGTGCGGGCCACGATGCTTGCGCGCACGGCGATTATGCTCGTGCTGTCGCTCGGCGTGTCGACGAAGTCGTCGCTCCCGTAGGAGCCTCCGCTGTCTATGATGCCGTCGTAGGGCGAGACGTCGACGCCGTAGGCAAACTGCATGTCCTCTATGTTCTCGGCCACTATCTGCTCGTCGGTGGAGCCGAGGAGCCCCGAGTGGTCCTTCATGACGAGGCAGGGGTTGGAGGTCGAGCACCCCGTGACGGTGGTGCTGATCGAGTAGGTGACGGCATAGATTATGTACACGGGCGTGGTGTCGGGATAGGCCCTGTCAAGCGCAAGCGCCAGGCCCAGCGACTTGCCCGAGCCGCCGCAGCTTGCGCCCGAGGCCGAGGTGAGCTCCCTGTAGACCGAGCCGCCGATGTTTATGTACTTGCGCCTCGAGTCGAGAGAGCCGTTGGGGGCGAAGGCGCTGTCCGAGCTCACGCACAGCGTGGTGCTGCCGCCCGCGTTCTGGCCCGAGGCGCTGCCCACGAGGGTGGCCGCCTCGTAGCCTATGCCGAGGATGGTTATGGAATCGGGCGCGGTAGAGCTGTTGGTGTAGGTTATGGGCGAGCTGAAGCTGTAGGAGCCGAAGGTGAGGGTCGGCAGCACCTCGGGCGGCGTGGGCAGCCCGAAGCCCGCGTGGCGCAGGTCGCGGGCGAGCCTGTCCATGGCCACCCTCAGGTTCTGCTGGGCCTCCACCACGTCCTGCTCCACCTTGTAGGAGAAGTTGGTGGACGAGAAGACCACGTAGCCGGCAAGGCCCACGAGTGTGGCCAGGGCCATGGCTATGAGGACCTCTACGAGCGTGAAACCCCGCTGAGCTTTCTGCAAGACTCTCACAGCGTCCATCTTCTTCAGCTCACGATACTCTCCACGAGCGTCGTAACCGAGACGCTCCGGGACGTGACGGCGCCCCATGTGATCGTCACGGTCACGGTCGACACCTTGCTTATGGGCGAATCCGTCGAGACCGAGACGGTGCCCGCGGCGCCCGTGAGCCCCGAATCGGCCAGCCTCGAATACCACTGCGTGCAGTCGCCGAGGGCCGGGTCGCTCCCCGAACAGCCCGAGCTCGTATCTATGCCGTCATAGTCATCGGGCGTCATGCCGCCGTTGACCCTGATGCGGTCCACCATCTCCTCGGCAAGCTGTATCGCCACGGACATGTCGTTTGAGGAACGGGTGCCCGACATGGCGGTCGCCTGCATGCTGGCCGCGGCCAGAAGCCCCACCGATATGACGACCATCGATACGAGCACCTCCAGGAGGGTGAATCCCCGCTCGTCCGCCGCCCTTGAGACCTTCCCTAACATGACGTGCCGTCCACTATCATGAGGTTGCCCGTTATGGAGTTTATGCACAGGCTCTGGGTGAGCGAGGTGGTCGAGAGGGTGACCCGCCCGCCCGTGGCCGTGCCGTCGGGATAGAATATCTCGCGCGAGTTGGTTATGGTCGAGGTGTCGATCGAAACGCCAGGGAAGTCGTCGGCCACATCGGCCACCCTCTGCACCTGGTCGTCGCTGTTGCCCCACGTGGCGTCGGCGCCGCTGTTCTTGACGGAATAGGTGCTTCCTGAAAACTCGACGGCCCACTGTTTGCCCTCCTTGAGCGCCCTCATCCTGGCAAGCTGCATGTCCGAGTATATGGACCTCGCCGCCGAGCGCACGCGGTGCTTCTCTATGGTGGCGCCCGAGTAGAGGACCGCGATGGCCATCAGCCCGCCGAAGAGAGCGAGCACTATGAGAAGCTCCACA
>DRME01000040.1 GCA_011375175.1 Deltaproteobacteria bacterium
AAGTCCAACTGTAGCGCCTGCCGCAACGACGACACTTGAAACGCCCGTCGGAAAGTTGCCAGGCACGGCTATAAAAACACTCGGTGCAACGTCTCACGACCAAACCATTTTACATGATTTGGTCCGATTTGGTTAGCCATTACCAAAGTTTTTGGAGGGAGTCTGAGGGAACCGTGGGTCTGTGACCCTTTTACGAAAAGGTTCCCTCAGTGCAATAAATCAGAGTTTCCTTAAAAGTCTTTGAGGGGGGAGGGGAGTCTTTCCCCGAAAGCTCGCCGGAAGGAGGTTTTTCGATCTTGAGCGGATTCCACGGCACCACCATCATAGCCGTAAGGCGCGGCGGCCGGGTGGCCATGGCGGGAGACGGCCAGGTCACCATGGGCAACACGGTGGTCAAGCACGGCGCGGTGAAGGTGCGGCGCATGCGCGAGGGCAAGGTGCTCGCCGGCTTCGCCGGCTCCACGGCCGACGCCATGACGCTCTTCGACAAGTTCGAGGCCAAGCTCGACGAGTACCGCGGCAACATCACCCGCGCCGTCGTGGAGCTGGCCAAGGACTGGCGGACAGACAAGATACTGCGGCGGCTCGAGGCCCTGCTCATAGTCGTGGACAGCGGGCACAGCTTCATCATATCGGGGAGCGGCGACGTCATAGAGCCGGAAGAGGGGATAGCCGCCATAGGCTCGGGAGGACCCTTCGCAGCGGCGGCGGCAAGGATGCTCGTAAGGCACACCGAGATGGATGCGCGCTCCATAGCCGTAGAGGCGATCAGGGCGGCGGCAGAGACGTGCGTCTACACCAACGACAGGATAACGGTCGAGGAGCTGTGAGCCCGCCTGGCGCGGGCCGAACCCGCCGGGGAGCGCCACGCAGGCGGCGGTAGCGGCAAGCCCCCTCAAGATTTCTTTAAGGAAACTCTGATTTATTGCACTGAGGGAACCTTTTTGTAAAGGGTCATGGACCCCCGGTTCCCTCAGACTCCCTCCAAAAACTTTTTGTTTGCTCTTCGAGCCGCGTTGGTTTTCATGATCGCCGAGGAAACGAGGTTCTTTAGCCCAAGTTAAAAGTCTTTGAAGGGGGTCTGGGGGAAACTTTCTACAGAAAGTTTCCCCCAGAGAAAGTTTCCCCCGCGGCAGTCAAGGGGAGTTTCAGTCTTTCACGGGAGGTCCGTTGAGCAGGATGAAAAGCTTTACGCCCAGAGAGATCGTCTCGGAGCTCGACAAGTACATAGTCGGCCAGCGCGAGGCCAAGCGGGCCGTGGCCATAGCGCTTCGAAACCGCTGGCGCCGCCAGCAGGTCCCCGCCGAGCTGCGCGACGAGATAGCGCCGAAGAACATCATCATGATAGGCCCCACGGGCGTGGGCAAGACCGAGATATCGAGGCGTCTTGCAAAGCTCGCCATGGCGCCGTTTCTCAAGGTCGAGGCGAGCAAGTTCACCGAGGTCGGCTACGTGGGCCGGGACGTGGAGAGCATCATCCGTGACCTGACGGAGCTCGCCGTCAAGATGGTGAAAGACGAGGAGCGCGTCAAGGTGGACGTGAAGGCCCAGGAACTGGCCGAGGAGAAGCTGCTCGATCATCTGCTGCCGTCCGCGACCCCGGCCGCTCCGGCACAGGACCCCCGGAGCGTCGAAAAGGAACGCGAGCTGCGCAGGTCCACGCGCGAAAAACTTCGCAAGCTGCTGCGCGAGGGCAAGCTCGACGACAGGGTCGTGGAGATAGAGACGACGGAGCAGAAGATGCCCATGGTCGAGATATTCTCCGCCGGCGGGGTGGAGGAGATGGACATGAACATAAAGGACATCTTCTCCAACATCTTCCCCCGCAAGTCGAGGCGCAGGAAGGTCAAGGTCCCCGAGGCCTTCGAGCTCATCCGCGCCGAGGAGGCCCAGAAGCTCATCGACATGGACAAGGTCGTGAAGGACGCCGTCGAGCGGGTCGAGCAGTCGGGCATCGTCTTCATAGACGAGATAGACAAGATCGCCGGCCGCCAGTCGGGCCAGGGACCCGATGTCTCCCGCGAGGGCGTGCAGCGCGATCTGCTGCCCCTTGTGGAGGGCTCCACGGTCAACACCAAGTACGGCATGGTCCGCACCGACCACATTCTGTTCATAGCTTCCGGCGCCTTCCACGTGGCCAAGCCCTCGGACCTGATACCCGAGTTCCAGGGACGCTTCCCCATAAGGGTCGAACTCAGGCCCCTCGGCGAGGACGACTTCGCAAGGATACTCACCGAGCCGCGCAACTCGCTCACGAGACAGTACAAGGCCCTGCTCGCCACCGAGGGCGTGAGCATCGAGTACTCCGACGACGCCATCCGCGAGATCGCCGCAATAGCCACGGCCGTCAACGACAGGATGGAGAACATCGGGGCCCGGCGGCTCCACACGGTCATGGAGATGGTCTTCGACGAGATAAGCTTCGACGCCCCCGACCTCACCGACAAGGAAGTGACCATCGACAGGGAGTACGTGCGCTCGAGGCTTTCGGCCATACTCCGCGACGAGGACCTCTCGCGCTACATACTCTGACCCGCCCGCGAGGAAGACCGATGGTTCAACGACACATAGACAAGATAAAGACGCTATTCGAGGCGCTTCCCTACATCAGGAAGTTCCACAACAAGACCATCGTCATCAAGTACGGCGGCAGCGCCATGGTCGAGCCCGAGCTCAAGCGCAGCTTCGCCCGCGACGTGGTGCTCATGAAGTACGTGGGGCTCGACCCTGTCATCGTCCACGGCGGAGGTCCGCAGATAGGCGATCTGCTCAGCAGGCTCGGCAAGGAGAGCCGTTTCGTGAGCGGCATCAGGGTGACCGACGACGAAACGATGGACGTGGTGGAGATGGTGCTCGTCGGCAAGGTGAACAAGGAGATAGTGGGGCTCATAAACCACTACGGCGGCAACGCCGTAGGTCTGGGCGGCAAGGACGGCGGGCTCGTAAAGGCCAGGGCGCTGAAGATCCAGGGCGAGGAGATGGGCCTGGCCGGCGACGTGGAGGCCATCGACCCGAGTGTCATCGAGTGCCTGGACACGAGCAACTTCATACCTGTCATAGCGCCGGTCGGCGGAGGCGAGGACGGCCGCAGCTACAACATAAACGCCGACCTCGTGGCAGGCCGCATCGCAACGGCCCTGAGGGCCGAGAAGCTCATACTGCTAACCGACGTGGAGGGACTCCTCGACAAGTCCGGCAAACTCGTCTCCAGGCTCACCCTCGACGAGGCGCGCTCGGCCATAGACATGGAAGTCGCAACGGGGGGCATGATCCCCAAGCTCCGCTGCTGCATCGAGACGGTGGCCGGCGGCGTCAACTCGGCCCACATAATAGACGGCCGCATCGAGCACGCCGTGCTGCTCGAGGTCTTCACCGACGCGGGCATCGGTACGAAGATAAGTGTCGAGGGCGACGACGACAAAGGCGAGGATACGGTCGGCTGAGGTGCGCCTTCGGGAGGCGGCCACGGTGGCCGAGGCCGTCGGGGCGGCCGAAGAGCTGCTCGAGGCGGGCGGCGTGGACGGCAGGGAGGCCTTGCTGGCGGCTTCGCACCTTACGGGCGTGAAGCCGGCCGAGCTCAGGCTGCGCATGGGCGGGCTCAGGGCCGCTCCGCGGCTTCCGGCGGCGCTGGCCTCGGTGGTGGAGCGGCGCGTCGGGCGGCGCGAGCCGCTCCAGTACATACTGGGCGAGCAGGAGTTCCGCGGCCTTGCCCTCGCGGTCACCCCCGACGTGCTCATCCCGAGGCCCGAGACCGAGCTCGTCGTAGACGAGGCGCTGCGGGCGCTCGGCGTCATGGAGGAGCGGGCGCCGTGGGACGGCGACGGTCCGGCGGTGCTCGATCTCTGCACCGGCAGCGGCGCCATAGCCGTGGCCATGGCCCTGGAGCGGCCGGACGCAAGGGTCGTCGCCGCCGACATATCGGAGCCGGCGCTCGCCGTTGCCCGCAGCAACGCGGAGCGCCACGGCGTGGCCGACCGCCTGGAGTTCGTGGCCGGCGACCTCTTCGACGCCCTCGACGACGCCGCCTTTGCCGGTCCCTTCGACCTCGTGGTCTCGAACCCCCCCTACGTGGCATCGGCCGATATCGAGGGGCTCGACCCCGAGCTCTTCCATGAGCCGAGGATCGCCCTCGACGGCGGTCCCGACGGCCTCCGCTTCATCGGGCGCATCGCCCGCGAGGCCGCGCCGCGGCTGCGCCGCGGCGCGGCCGTGGTGGTCGAGATAGGCTACGGCCAGGGCGGCGACGTGGAGCATATCTTCAGGGCCGCGGGACGCTACGGGGCGTTCGCGCTCAGACGCGACTACGCCGGCATCGAACGCATAGCCACCGCATGGCTCGGCGGGGAATAGAATCGATTACTCTGAGGGAACCTTTTTGTAGAAAAGGTTCCCTCAGACTCCCTCCAAAAACTTTTTGTTTGCTCCTCGATCCGCGTTGGTTCTCATGATCGCCGAGGAAACGAGGTTCTTTAGCCCAAGTTAAAAGTCTTTGAAGGGGGTCTGGGGGAAACTTTCTTCAGAAAGTTTCCCCCAGAGGCCGGAAAGGTATCGCAATGGAACGGGAACGGAGTAACGAAGAGATAATGGCGCTCACCGAGCGGCACGTGGCGGCCACGTACAGGCGTTTTCCCATCGCCCTTGTGCGGGGGCGGGGCGCGTGGGTATGGGACGGCGACGGCAAGAGATATCTCGACTTCGTCTCCGGTCTTGCCGTCTGCAATCTCGGCCACTGCCACCCCGCGGTTGTGGAGGCCCTGCAAAGGCAGGCGGCCAGGCTGCTTCACGTCTCGAACCTCTATCACATCGAGCCCCAGGCCGAGCTGGCCGGACTGCTTGCGGCCAACAGCTTCGGCGACAAGGTCTTTTTCTGCAACTCCGGGGCCGAGGCCAACGAGGCGGCCATAAAGCTTGCGCGCAAGTACTTCAGCGACAGGGGCGAGGGGCGCTTCCAGATAATAACCATGGAGAAGTCCTTCCACGGAAGGACCATGGCCACGCTGGCCGCCACGGGCCAGAAGAAGGTGCAGGAAGGCTTCGAGCCGCTCCTTGAGAAGTTCGTCTACGTGCCTTTCAACGACGTCGAGGCCCTGCGCAGTGCGCTGGGCGAAGAGACGGCGGCCGTGCTCGTCGAGCCCATCCAGGGCGAGGGCGGCGTGAACATGCCGGCCGAGGGGTACCTGAGGGAGCTTCGTTCGGTCTGCGACGGCGCCGGCGTGCTGCTCATATTCGACGAGGTGCAGGTGGGGATGGGCCGCACGGGCAGGCTCTTCGCCTACGAGCACTTCGGCGTTACGCCCGACATCATGACGCTCGCCAAGGGGCTGGGCGGGGGGGTGGCCATAGGCGCCATGGTGGCGACTGAGGAGGTGGCCCGCTCCTTCACGGCCGGAGCCCACGCCTCCACCTTCGGCGGCAACCCGCTGGCCACGGCCGCCGGGGTGGCCGCCCTCAAGGCTACACTCGAGGAAGGCGTGCTGGAGAACTGCCGGAAGGTGGGGGCGCAGCTTGCGCAGGGGCTTGAAAGGCTGCGCCGGCGCTTCCCCTTCATCCGCGAGGTGCGGGCCCTGGGGCTAATGATGGGGGTGGAGCTCGACGCCTCTGCTCCCGATGTGGTGCTGCGGTGCATGGAGCGGGGCCTGTTGGTCAACGCCATAGGAGAGCGCGTCCTGAGGCTGCTTCCGCCCCTCGTGATAAGCGGGGAGGAGGCGGAGTGCGGGCTCTCCGTGCTGGAGGAGGTCTTCGGGGAGCTCTGAGCCCAGGGGGCGGACCGGTCCGGCTTGAGGTGGATGGGGATATGAAGCACTGGAGGGACGGGGGCAGGGAAGAGGTTCACGGTGGGCGCGGTCCCGCCAGGGCGCCCTCGAAGACGGGCGGTGCGCCACTCTCCCGTGCCGAGCTGCGCTTTGACGCCCTCGTCGACGCGCTGGACGAAGCGGTCATCGTCGAGGATATTTCAACGGGGCTCGTCACGCGCTGCAACGACGCCGCTGCGCAGCTCCTCGGTTACGACCGTAACGAGTTGGTGGGCCTTCCGTCGGCGCGTCTCTTCGTAGAGGGGGACGCCCCGGGGGCGCGCCGGGGCGGGCCTGCAGGGGAGGGCGGCGGCCGTGGCGGGGAGCGGGAGGCGAGGCTTCGACGCCGCGACGGAGGGACGGCGGCGGTGCGCTGCAGGGTCGTCGGCGCGGCGGGGGAGCGCCTCGTGGTGCTCCGCGACGTCGGCGGCCCCAGGCGCGCAGAAGAGCTTCTCGCTCGCAGTCAGGAGCGGTTCCGCCGCCTCGTGGACAGGATAAACGACGGCCTGGTGGCCGTAGACGCATCCGGAGCGGTAACCTTCGTCAACAGGAGGCTCTGCCGCATACTGGGCTTCGGCCCCGACGAGCTCATAGGCCGCCCCTACGCCGATCTCTTCGACCCCGCCAGCGTGGAGGCCGCAACGGCGGCCCGCGCAAGCTGCGAACCGAGGGAAGTGGACATGCGCCGCAAGGACGGCCGCCTGCTTACGGTGCGGATCGCCTCGGAGTCACTGGACGACGCCGACGGACCGGGCGCCAGCCTCGTTCTCGTCACCGATGTGACCGAACACCGCAAGACCGAAGCCGCGCTCGTCGAGAAGTCCATGTACCTTGACAGCATACTTCGAAGCGCCATAGAGAGCGCCATCGTCACAACGGATCTCGACTTCACGATCACCTACTACAACCCCAGGGCCGAGCAGATATACGGTTACGCCGCCTCCGAGGTCATAGGCAGGAGCGTTCACCAGATACACGAAAAGGTCGGTGTCGACGAGGAGCGCTTCCGCAGGGGCATAGAGAACGTAAGGCGCTGCGGCGAGCACCGCTACACGGTGGAGCAGCGCAGGGAAGACGGCGGGGTGCGCACCATCGAGGCGCGGGTCTCCGGCATCTACGGCGCCGGAGGGGAGCTTGTGGGCTACGCGCTCTTCGGCACCGACGTGACGGCGCGCATCGCCGACGAGAACCTCAAAAGGGAGCTGCGCGAGCAGCTCTTCCAGGCCCAGAAGATGGAGGCCATAGGACGGCTTGCCGGCGGCGTGGCCCACGACTTCACCAACCTGCTTACGGCCATAAAGGCGCTGACCTACTCGTCGATGAGCAAGGTCCGCCGCGGCAGTCCCCTTTACGAGGGCCTCAAGAAGATACGCTCCACGGCCGAGCGCGGCGCCACCCTCATACGCCAGCTCCTCCTCTTCAGCCGCAAGCAGCCGACGGAACTCAAGGTCCTGGACATAAACGAAACCATCGGCGGTCTCCTCAACATCCTCGCGCCGGTCATAGGCGAAGACATATCGGTCGAGACCGAGCTCGACTCGGAGCTATGGCCCGTGCTGGCCAACGAGTCGAACATCGAGCAGGTTATCATGAACCTGGCCGTCAACGCCCGCGACGCCATGCCCGATGGCGGTGTGCTCACCATAAGGACCGAGAACAGGGTGGCCGACGAGTCCTTCTGCAAGACCATGCCGGGGGCGGAGCCGGGCCGCTACGTGTGCATCGTCATCGAGGACACGGGTGTGGGCATGGACGAAGAGGTCCGCCGGCACATCTTCGAGCCCTTCTTCACCACCAAGGGATCGGGCAAGGGTACGGGGCTGGGGCTCTCCGTGGTCTACGGCATAGTAAAGGAGCACGACGGGCTTCTCGGCGTCACGAGCGAGCCCGGCAAGGGCACAAGCTTCACGGTCTGCCTGCGGGCCGCGGAAGGCGCGGCCTCCAGGGCGGCGGCCGCGACCCGCCGCGACGAGCCGGGAGGCGGCGGGGAGAGGATACTCGTAGTGGAGGACGAGGCCGTGGTGAGGGAGTCGCTTCGCATGGCGCTCGTCGAGAAGGGCTACCGGATAAGCGAGGCCGCAAACGGCGGGGAGGCCCTCGAACTCCTCGAGGACGCGGACGGCGCCGTCGATCTCCTCTTCAGCGACCTCGTCCTCCCCGACATGAGCGGTCTGAGCCTCGCCGAGAGAGCGAGGAAGACGCGCCCCGACCTCGCCGTCCTGCTGTGCAGCGGATACACCGACAGGAGCATCGACTGGCGGTCGCTGCGCGAAAACCGCATAGGCTTCATCCAGAAACCCTACGACATCCCCGATCTCCTGGCCGCCATAAAAGGCATCATCGACTCGTCATGATCTCCCGGCGGGGCGCTTTCCGCAGAAGGACCGAAAAAGGCTCCTAAAGGCCGTACTCGCGCCACCGCCGCGTGACCAGCTCCACCGTCTTCTCGTCCATCCTCACCGGCTCGCCCCACTGCCGCGTCACCTCCGGGCCCCTCTTGTTGGTGGCGTCTATGCCCATCTTGCTGCCCAGCCCTTCTTTCGGAGACGAGAAGTCGAGGTAGTCTATGGGGGTGTCCTCTATCACGGTCGTGTCGCGCTTGGGATCCACCCGCGTGGAGAGGGCCCAGACGACGTCGCTCCAGTCGTGGACGTTTATGTCGTCGTCGACGACGATCACGTACTTGACGTAGAGGAACTGCTTCAGGGCCCCCCAGATGCCCATCATCATGCGCTTTGCGTGGCCTGGATACTCCTTTTTTATGGAGACGACGGCGATCCTGTAGGAGACGGCCTCCATGGGCAGCGAGAAGTCGACGACCTCCGGGAAGTGGAGCCTGAGCGAGGGGAGGTACATGCGGTTGAGCACCGTGCCGATGACGGCGTCCTCCTTGGGAGGGCGGCCCGTTATGGTCGTGAGGTAGAGGGGGTCGCGCCGGTGGGTCACGGCCTTCACGTGGAAGACCGGGAAAGGCTCGACGCTGTTGTAGTAGCCCGTGTGGTCGGCGTAGGGTCCCTCGGGGGCCGTCTCGTCGTGACGGATCTCGCCTTCGATGACTATCTCGGCCGTTGCCGGGACCTCGAGCGGCACGGTCTTGCAGGGGACGAGCTCTATGGCCTTTTTTCGCAGCACGCCCGCGAAGTGGAACTCGCCCACGTCCTCGGGCACCGGCGTTACGGCGGCTATGGTCGTCGCCGGCTCGCACCCTATGGCCACGGCCACGGGCATGGGCTCGTTGCGGGCCGCCCACTGGCGCTGATGCGAGGCGCCGCCCCGGTGGGCAAGCCACCGCATTATGGCGCGTCTGGGGTCGAGGTACTGCATCCTGTAGACGCCGGCGTTGTAGGGACCGCCCCCGGGCGCTTGGGTTATGACGATGGGCCAGGTGATGAGCGGGGCGGCGTCGCCGGGCCAGCACTTTATTATGGGAAAGCGCGAGATGTCGGCGTCCTCTCCCGTGAGGACCACCTCCTGGCAGGGACCGCTGCTCACGGTCCTGGGGCCGAGGGTGAGCATCTTTCCGAAGAGCGGTATGCTCTTGACGGCGTTCCAGAGCCCCTCCGGGGGCCTGGGACGCTGGAGAAAGGCTATGAACTCGCCTATCTCGCCTATATCGTCCTCGCTTATGCCCAGCCCCATGGCCACCCGCTCGGCCGTGCCGTAAAGGTTGGCCACTATGGGCACACCCTCGAAACCCCTCACGCGCTCGAAGACCACCGCCGGACCCCCGCTTCGCACGAGCCTGTCCATTATCTCGGCCACCTCAAGCTCCGGGTCCACCTCGACGCGCACCCGCCTGAGCTGCCCACCCTTCTCAAGCCTCCTCAAAAATCCTCTCAGGTCCTTGAAGGTCGTCATGGCAATATCCCTCGATGACTGAGGAAAGTTTCGATTGATTACACTGAGGGAACCTTTTTGTAAAAAGGTTCCCTCAGACTCCCTCCAAAAACTTTTAATGCGAGTTGGTTTCCCCCTGTTTTGCCTGGCAAAACAGGGGGAAACCAACTCGTATTGAAAGTCTTTGAAGGGGGTCTGGGGGAAACT